>CAYOYT010000135.1:0-6554 GCA_964408245.1 uncultured Dongia sp.
GCGCTGGGGCGCCGCCGCTCTTGTGGGCTGTCAGGACAGCCGTCACCGACAAAATGCCCGGAAGCGCCATGACAGCCTTTTCGGCCGCTTTGCGCAGAGGTTCCAGCTTATTTCCGAGCGCAGGGTCCACTTCGATGCTGAATGCGACATGGCCGTCGCGCAGGACCAGCCCCTGAATCATGTCGCGATCAACGACATTGCCGCCACCGGGAGCGGTAATTGTTGACAAAACCGAGCGAATTTCGGCTTCCGAGCTTTTGGTCATCCTTGAAATTTCCTCGTCCCGGCCCGATATGATGCCCCGCGCCATCAATTCGTTACGGGGACCGAATCAGGTGTGATCCCCTTACGTTGCGATGGTGCGGCGGCTGTCATATAAGGCTTTGGCGCGCCCAATAAAAGGGCACTCATGGGCCGGCAGCGGCCTCATTCTTGACCAGTCTTGAGGATCTTTATGGCGTGGAATAATCAGGGCGGTCCCTGGGGTGGTGGGCAAAGCCCTTGGGGTCGTGGCAGCGGTGGTGGCGGTAGTCAGCCCCCCGATTTCGAGGAAATGATCAAGCGCGGCCAGGATCGTATGAAATCGTTTCTGCCGGGCGGTTTTGGTTCGGGCCGCGCCATTGCATTGATTGTCGCTGTGGCTGTCGTGCTATGGCTCATCAGCGGTTTCTACGTCGTCAATGCAGGTCAGGTTGGTGTTAACATTCTGTTCGGTCGTTTTATTAGCCAGACCCCGTCGGGCCTGCGTTGGAATTGGCCGATACCGATTGGCGATCACTACACACCGGACGTCGCGACGCGTAATCGCATTGAATTGGGATTTCGCGCCGAGACGGCGAGCGGCTCCGACCGCGAAGTGCCGGAAGAAAGCCTGATGCTGACCGGTGACGAAAACATCGTCGACGTTCGTGCGGTCGTGTTGTGGCGCATCAACAATGTCGAACAATACCTTTTTGGCATTGGCGAGCCCGAAGCTAGCGTTAAGAACACGGTTGAAGCCGCCTTGCGCGAAATCATCGGCCAGTCAAAGTTCGAGCAGACCATCACCGAAGGCCGCGGCAAGATTGAATCAGAAGCGCGTGAACTAGCGCAGCGGATGATAGATAGCTATCGCGTGAATGAGGCCGGTGCTGGCGCTATTACGATCGAGCAGTTGTCGCTGCAGAAGGTCGATGCGCCGAACGAAGTCATCGATGCCTTTCGTGACGTGCAGAAGGCACGCGCAGACAAGGAATCTGCCATCAACGACGCCCAAGCGTATTATAATCAGATTACCGAAGAGGCGATCGGCCAGTCGACCCAGATCGTCAAGCAGGCCGAAGCCTATAAGGCGGAAAAGGTCGCAGTGGCGGACGGTGACGCACAGCGCTTTGTTTCGATCTACGATCAGTATAAACAATCACCCGACATCACAGAGCGCCGCCTCTATCTCGAAGCCATGTCAAATATTTTTGCTAACATGAACAAGGTGCTTATCGACGATTCTGGCAAAGGTGGGACGGTACCTTATCTACCCCTCGATCAGCTCTTGAAACAGCGCCAGAGCGGGGGAACGCCAACGCCAACTCCAAGCGCAGGTAGCTCGGGAGCAATGCAGTGAATCAGAGCAAAATCATCATTCTAGCGATTCTCGGCGTTATCGTTGCGATTGTCGCTTACAGCTCTACTTTCGTTGTGCAGCAAGCCCAAAGTGCCATTGTGCTGCGCTTCGGCAATCCACAGGTCGTTATCGATGATCCGGGACTGAAGCTGAAATTGCCGATTGCCGACCAGGTCATCCTGCTCGATCGCCGTGTCCTCAATTTTGACGCGCCGGCACAGGAGCTTCTGACGCGCGATCAAAAGCGCGTCGTCATCTCGGCTTTCGTGCGGTATCAGATTACCAACAGCCTGAAATTTTATCAGGTCGGTCGGACCTATACGAATGCGGAAAGCCAGATTCGCTCGGTGTTGGGCTCGACCTTGCGCAGTGTTATCGGCAATGTGGCGTTGGTTGATACGTTGACGCCCAAGCGCGCCGATATTATGCGCCAGATACATACTGAATTGACGCAACAGGCCGCAGAGCCCTATGGCATCAAGATCGTCGACGTCCGTTTCAAACGCGTCGACCTTCCGGCACAAAATAGCGACGCTGTTTTCAACAGTATGCGCAAGCAGCGTGCACAAGAAGCTGCGCGCATTCGCGCCGAAGGCGCCAGAGAGGCACGTCAGAAGACAGCTGAAGCGGACAAGGAGCGTGTGGTAAAGGTTGCCGAGGCGCGCAAGCAATCTGAGATTCTGCGCGGCCAGGCGGATGCGGAAGCCATCAGCATCTACAATCAGGCTTTCGGCCGCGATCCAGCCTTTTTCGATTTCTATCGGTCGCTGCAGGCGATGCAAGATGGGCTGAGAGGCGATACGACGACCTATGTCGGCCCGCCGAGGGGTGATTTCTTCCGCTTTTTCGGTGGCGAATTGAGAAAACCCGCCCCAACCCAATAAGGGGCGGAGAATTGCACGTGATGCCTATAGCTTGTTGATGTATTGGCAGTAACCGATCGAGTACCTTGCTCGATCGGTTTTTGCGTTATAGTGGTTAATGGAAGGCTTTTCGGCCGAACCTTAGTGCGGCAGCATAAATCAAGGACCATGGAAGCGATGCATAATTACCGGAACCGGCCGCGTGCAAAGGTTGTGGCGTTGACCCAGACCAGATCACTCAGTGCTAAATCGATGGCCGATTTTGTCCGGCTGACTGTCTGGGCGCTATCGATGGTCGTCCTTGCTCTGATAGTCGGACTGAAAATGGCTTCGGCACGCTCCGCACCCGAAAGCTTCGCTGATCTTGCCGAAAAGTCTCTACCGGCAGTGGTCAATGTCTCGACTACGCAGATGGTTTCCCCCGACAGTCAGATCCAGGACCTCGATGATATGTTTCGCGAGTTCTTGGATCGGCAGAACGGTGATAAGCCTAAGCCGCGCAAGGCGACATCGCTCGGGTCGGGCTTCATTATTGATCCTACCGGCTATATCGTGACGAACAATCATGTCATCGATGGCGCTGAAGAAATTACTGTCATCACACATGACAATGAAGAGCTGAAAGCGAAACTCGTCGGCCGCGATGAGAAAACCGATTTGGCACTCCTCAAAGTAGAAACTAAGACGCCGCTGCCGGCTGTCAAATGGGGCGATTCCGACACTTTGCGCATCGGCGATTGGGTGTTGGCAATCGGCAATCCGTTCGGTCTTGGTGGCACTGTGACAGCCGGCATCGTTTCGGCCCGCCAGCGCGATATTAATGCCGGCCCTTATGATGATTTCATTCAGACAGATGCTTCGATCAATCGCGGCAATTCTGGTGGTCCGATGTTCAACATGGATGGCGACGTCGTCGGCATCAATTCGGCGATCTATTCGCCGTCGGGCGGATCGGTTGGTATTGGTTTTTCGATCCCATCGAACCTTGCCAAAGGAATTATCTCTCAGATCAAGGAGTTCGGCCATCCGCGCCGCGGTTGGCTGGGCGTGCGCATCCAGACCGTGAGCTCTGAACTTGCTGAGGGCTTACGCCTTCCGCAGGCCAAGGGGGCCCTCGTCTCCAGCGTTTCAGCCGGTGGTCCCGCCGACAAGGCAGGCATCCGCCAAGGTGACGTGATTCTGGAGTTTAACGGTCGCGAAGTTGCCGACATGAAGGCGCTGCCCCGCTTGGTCGCAGATTCTCAATTTGGCAGATCGGTACCCGTCAGTATCTGGCGCAAAGGCGCCAAGACAACGGTCAGTGTGGAGCTGGGTGAACTCGATGAGAAGGCTGAGGCCGCGTTGCAGGCGGCGCAGCCGGAAGAAGAAACGCCCCAGCCCACCGCAGTCGGTGCCAAGATCGAACAACTCGGTGTTGAAGTGGGCGTGATCAATGATACGACGCGCAGCAAGTTCGAATTGTCGCAAGATGCCGAAGGTGTCGTGATCCTCAGCGTCGGTGAGAATGGCCCCGCGGCGGAAAAAGACCTACGTGCCGGTGACATCATTGCCGAGGTCGACCAGAAAGCAGTTAGATCGCCAGCCGATGTGCGTGAGCGGGTTAAATCGGCGCAGGAAAATGGCTATCGTCTGGTGACGCTGCTGATCAATAGGCAGGGCGATTTCCAATGGGTGGCCGTGAAGATTGCAAAGAGGTAGCTGCTCGCATCTCTGAACCGTCATGGTACGCGAAGGGGTACCATGACGAAGAGCGTTGTCGTCGTGTAGCCGCTAATCAGCCGCAAACTCGCTGCGGCGATATCCCATATAGAAAAGCAAGCCAGTAAGATCCGCGAAGTTGAGCTGACAAGGGGTGGCGGCCTTGACTTTCGGCTTGCCACGATAGCCGCAGCCCATGCCAGCGGCTTGGAGCATCGGGATGTCGTTCGAACCATCGCCGATGGTCGCCGTGGCCGCGAGGTCGAGGCCGTGTTCGTCGGCGAGATAATGCAGTCGACCCAGCTTGCCAAACTCGCCGTCTGGCGCGACGATCGGTAGTATTAGTTTGCCTGTGGTTTTGCCGTTAGCCATCTCGAAGTCGTTGGAAATGTCGATGTTGAAGCCGATGCGCGCAGCGACGCGGCTGGTGAAATAGCGAAATCCGCCGGATATCAAAGCGGTATAACAGCCGTCGCGGCGCAGGGTTCGGATCAATGTTTCGGCGCCCGGAGATAGCTCGACCTTTTGATAAGCAATCGCGAACTCAGCCTCAGTCAAACCCTTGAGCAGCGCCACGCGGGCGATAAGGCTTTCGGTGAAATTAACCTCGCCGTTAATTGATTTCTGAGTCAGGGCGTCGATCTCAGCCTTGTCTTCGGCAAAGACGGAAAGATCGTCGAGTGTCTCGGAGGTGATGATGGTGGAATCCATGTCGCACAGAAGGAGGCGCTTCCTGCGGCCCGCCGCGGTTTGCGCGTAACAATCGATGGCATCTCCCCCCACCATCGCTTTTGCAATATTCTGCGCTGGAACTAATTCGAGCCCATGAAAGGGTAGATCGCAGGCAAAACCCTGGTCGAGCCAATCGGGGTCAGCGACTGTAGCCCCGGCGCGGATCAAAGCACTGACAATCGCCTCCACACGGGCGGCGTCGAGCCGTGTTTTGTTCGGAGCACAAACAAGGGTAAGAACGAGATCCATGACGATCGGGCGTATAAAGGAAATGGTGGATCAGGACAAGGCGACGAGGGTGGTAATAATAGCCGGACCAACGGCAAGCGGTAAGTCTGCGTTTGCGCTGGGCCTTGCTGAAACCCTCCATGGCACGATCATTAATGCCGATTCCATGCAGGTCTATCGCGACATCCCCATTTTAACAGCGCAGCCGGATGAAGCCGACCAAGCCCGAGTACCGCATCGGCTTTATGGTTTTCTTAATATCGACGACGCCTGCGATGCACAGCGCTGGGCCGAACTCGCTGCTGCTGAAATCGGCGCCACCCTGGCATCTGGGCGTCTACCGATCGTTGTTGGAGGGACAGGGCTTTATATTCGCGCTCTCACAACCGGATTCAGCCCGATGCCAGACATCTCAGCCGATATGCGCGAGGCCGCACGGCGCATGGTCGCCGAGCTGGGTGCGCCGGAGGTCCATCGTCGCCTCGGTCTCCGCGACGAGGTGACGGCGCAACGGTTAAAGCCGAATGATCGTCAGCGCGTTGCGCGTGCATGGGAGGTTCTGGAGCAGACAGGGCGACCACTCTCTTGGTGGCAGGCGCAACCGCCGGTGCCGCTTACGCGACACCGTTTCATGCCTTTAGTGATCGTACCTCACAGAGCTGATCTATATGCCGCGGTCAACGCGCGCCTTCTTGCCATGGTGGAGCGGGGAGCGCTGGCCGAGGTTGGGCGCATTGAGAATGTCCCGCACCGAACGGAAGGAGGTGGGCGCAAGGCCTTAGGATATCTGGAACTGGCCGCGGTGATTGCCGGGCGTAGAAGCTTAGATGAGGCTCTTCTTGCGGCGCAGCAGGCAACCCGGCGTTATGCAAAGCGACAGATGACCTGGTTTCGTCAGCAAGTGCCGTCGGCAAATTTTATATCATCTGATCAGACAGATATGAAATTTTCGCAAAGTTATATAGCGCAAACGCGCCAGAAAATTCGCGATTTCTTATTGACCCCTTGATTATCACAAATTAATGTCCGACCGCCGCAGCGCGAAATCCGCCCTGCGATTGGATTTCTTTGTGCCTGAAAGGGTGCAGGAAAGAGGATTGGATATGGCTACGGAAACAATCACTGGTGCGGAAATCATCATCAAAGCCCTTATAGATCAGGGTGTTGAGGTAATTTTTGGTTATCCGGGCGGTGCCGTACTTCCCCTCTATGACGCCCTTTTTAAGCAGAACAAAGTACGACACATTCTTGTCCGCCACGAGCAAGCGGCTGTGCACGCTGCTGAAGGATATGCGCGTTCGACGGGCAGGGTTGGGGTTGTTCTGGTAACTTCTGGTCCTGGCGCCACTAACGCGGTGACAGGCCTAACGGATGCACTTATGGACTCGATTCCAATCGTGTGTCTGACAGGCCAGGTGCCGACGCATCTCATT
>CAYOYT010000136.1:0-6522 GCA_964408245.1 uncultured Dongia sp.
TAGGATCAGCATACAATTCACATGCCTCATTCTTCACTCGCAGCGAATTTCGAAAGCCGCGGGCTATCGCGTCGGGGCAAGAAATCGCCCAGAAAATCCGAGTGATCATAAAGACGATCAGCGTCTCACCACCGCTGCAACAATGATGTAACATGTAGCGGCATAGACACAAGACTGGAAGCCGCCACCTTGGGCAGTATCGATCATGGTTGGTGACAGGAAAGTATGTGAAAATCGCGATCTGTCATGTTTATTAGGCCAGATCGGCATAGTTTGCAGCCGACCAATAGCTGATCGGCTTGTCGCGTCCTCGCACCGGCTGATCGGGTCGCGACACCAGGCCTTTGATCAGATCTTCGCGCCCGAGCTCGCGGATCGCCGCCACCATGCTGTCGGAAATAACCAGTATCATCTCGCTCGATTTAGCGAAAGCTTCCAACCGGCTTGCCACATTTACCGTATCGCCAGCCGCGGCAAGCTGCGCCTGATGCCGGCCACCCAATTGCGCCATCACGACAGGGCCAAAATGCAGCCCGACTCGGGCGGGATTTTCCGGCCGCCAACGCTGCAGCCGCAGTAGCATTTCACGAGCACAGGCAAGCGCTCGGGCAGGATCGTCTTCCCGTGGCTGCGGCAATCCCCATAAGACGAGCGCGCCATCACCCAAGAATTGCGCGACAATGCCGCCATGGGCGGCCACCATGTCTTCGATCTGCGCATGAAATGATTTCAGAAACTGCGCTGTATCTGTTGGCGATCGCTCTTCGCTGGCATGAGTGAAGCCTTGAAGATCCACGAACATCACTGCTGCCATCTGCTTGCGTGCATCAAAGTCAGGCGTTTCGCGTTCGGCTAGAGTCTCGGCCAAACTCGCCGGCACATAACGCGCCAGGTTGCTGCGGTGCCGCTCCGCTTCGTTGCGCAGGCGCCGCTCAAGAACGACGCGGGACAACAATCCCACGGCTGCACCGATGATAATGGCCAACATCGGGCCACTCATGGCTACCAGGCGATGAGCGGAATCAAACATGATCTGCGCGACGATCGCCCAACCGCCGAGCAATGCGACATTGCTGGCAATGCCCCAAAGGAGACGGTGCGCTCGGATGCCGAGCCGCCACGAAAAATAGGCCAGAAATACGATAACAAGTGCTTCCAAGATACGCTGCTCGGGCGTTCGAACCAGTGCATCACCGCGCATTAGATTAGCCGTCGCCGTCGCCAGCACCTCCACGCCCGGTAAATCCAGCGAAAAAGGTGTCGTAAAATTATCACCAAGCGAGGTGGCAGATACGCCGATCAACACAGCGCGGTCCTTCAGCAATGCGGCTGGAACACGCAGCTCCAGCAGGTCAAGTGCCGAATAAGTACGGAACGTTCCGGTAGGACCGAAATAATTAAGACCGAGCCCATAGCGATCATCTAGAGGCAGCTTCTGGGCTCCAAAGACGAGCCAACCCGAAAAATCGAAACCAATCGAGCTTTGCGGTAAATCCCTTTGCCGCGCCGCTAACAGTAGCGGGAATGACGGAATCAGCGCTTCGCCATAGGCAATCACCGGATATTGTGCACGAGTCTGACCGACGGCAGCCAATTGCTGATTAACATGCCCGACCGCTGCGACGCTTTCAAATTGCTGCAACGGACGCAGAATCTCGTCGGCCCGAAGCACATGCCCGCGCCCGAGCTGCTGATTCACGAGATTGCCGAGCGCGATATGCTCCACGTTTTCGGTTTTACCGGCATTCGGCGGGCCACTGTTGAATAGCAGGGCCGTGGCGATCACCACATGGCTCTGGCGCATCATTGATTCCGCCAACACCTGATCACCATTACCTTCCCTATCTATCTCGTGCTCGGAAAGGAGGATGTCGAGACCGATGCTCTTCGCTCCGGCCAGGCGCAGGTGTTCAACGATCTCCGCCAGCTTCGCCCGCGGCCAAGGCCATTGCCCGACTTTGGCCAGCGCGCGATCGTCGATGACGATGACAGCAATATCGTTAGGAGGCTCTTCCGATCCTCGCAGGCGAAAGCGCCAGTCGAGTGCCGGTCCTTGGTCGAAGGCCTCCAGCCAAGGGTCGCTGGAAAGATGCAGCCAGCCGATCGTTAATCCAACCCCAAGCGCCAAAGCGGGGCCTATCCAGGCCCGCCTTGGCGTTGTCTTGCTAGCAAAACCAATCACGTCAGGGGAAGGTTACGCGGGCGAGTCCCTCATCGCGCCGCTTGGCGCCCCAAATCTTTACATTGAGTGGAGCTCGTTGGGCCGGCACGTCGACACCCTGGCCATCCCGTACGATCACCGTGCCGCTGCCAGCGCGGCTCGAGACTGCGACCCGGCCCTCAGCGACGAACACCGCCGTCTTTTCACCGACATATTCGACCAGGTAATCCGTACCTCGGACTGAGGCAACAGCCGTCGTGGTCCGCACATCGAATCGGCCCCAAGACGTCGCTTTGTTTACAGTTAAACGCGCGATGCCGGCGATGACATCGAGCAATGCCACGGATTCCTGCGACGCGGGCGCAAAGAACGAGATCGCCACCTCGCTATTGGGGCCTATGGTCAGGATCGACTTGTCGATGAAAATAATCTCGGCGCGGCCATCAGCTCCAACCTGGATGCTGTCATTCACCAGTACTTCCTGGCCCACCGCCACCGTATTCTCAGCACCGCCGCGCACGAGCATGACCGGACCGGAAAGCCGGGAGACCTCGCCCGCCTTGTTGTCGGCCGCCAACGCGGTCTGGCACAGGAGCTTACTCGCCACGACTGCAGCTGGGACGGCCAACAGAAAATCGCGTTTCGAAAATGCCATTCTTCGTCTCCATGATACTGCTCGCCAACCGGTCAGAACCCTCGGAAAGCAGGCTAGGTAGCTTCCCGGGCAGTCCTCAAGCGAGATGATAACATAATGTGCCCCAAAATCGTTATTGGCGCTGTGAACCACTTCACCTAACGCAATCGTACAACAGAAAACCCCTTAAGGACCGAAAAGCACCTGATTCGACATGAAATTTGAGAATTTCGCGACACAAATCGATCGCTCGAAGCTTCTCAGTCTGGGTTTCGCTCGCTAAACTGGCGACTGACCGGGCCCGGCTGGCGGGCTTCGATCGGGGGAGATTTGACTATGAAAGCGTGCCGCCTGCTCATCTGTGTTCTGATGAGCGCCTCAGTCGTTACCGGCTGCCAGCCCTGGACTGGCGGTGCCAGTGAGCCGGTTCAGCCGGTGGCACCGGCGCCCGTGACTTCCCAATTACCTCCCGCACGGATGAACGTGACGCAGCCCAACGAGCTGATCGGGTCTTGGCAAATGGTCCAGTTGCCCCCGAGCTTTATCCAGCCAACGCGCCCGACCTCGCCGTTCAGTAATTCATGGCAGTGGTTCATCGTCAGCCCAATGGATGGGACGGGTGTCGGTCGTATCGGTATCGTTACCCTGGTAGAAGCACCCAAGGTGCCGCTCAACGACCAGATCCTTGCCGATACCTGGGCGCAGGCGCCGATGTACGATACCTACCGGATGGCGGGCGGCGTCATGTCGATCACCCCTGTCGCCGTCACCGGCTGGTCGGCGCAAGGCACGCAGACCTGGCGCATCTACACCGTGACAAACGCCGGCCTGATGCTAGGCATGCAGGCCATACCGGGTGATGTGCTCATGACACTGACGACGCCCGACAACAAACCGCTTTACTACCGGATGTTGCGGCGGGTCCCGCGCGCGCAGCAATAGCGCCCCACAGAAGCCGCGCTATCACTTTCGGCGCCAATTAGGGCCTACGACTGGATGAGTGACAATCGCGTGCCAACCGCATCTTGCCGTTGGCTATCTTTCATGTCGTAAAGAGGCTCCGAACGGGCGCCCAGAGTAAGGAAAGGCCGCCGATGAGAACGACGGCTTCCATGATCCGGACATGTACGCGCAGGCTGGTGCGGCGCAGAAACCAGCGCGCGACATAATTGCCGGGTACGGTGCACAGGCCGATCATTACGGCAGCGATGAGGAGGCCGGTCGGCAGATTTCCTGCCTGCGCGAACATCCCAGCACGGGTAAGGTTGACGGCAATAGAAATGGCGGCATCCGTCGCTAGGAACGTTGCGCCGGCTAAACCGGCGCCGAGCAGTACCGGTACCATGAGAACCCCACTACCCGAAGTGGTGCCGGAGATGATGCCGAAGCTGGCACTGAAAGCGGCCAGTCCTACTGGTCCCAGCTGGATTTTATGGTTAGCGAGAAGACGCCCGATGGGTATTGACAGCAGCAGGAAGCTACCGAGAACGGCGGCAATTGCCTGACGTGGCAGAGCGAGATAGACGATCGTGCCCAGCACCACAGCTGGAATCATCGCCGTCAACACGATGAGCGTCAGGCGCCGATCGAGATAGCGATAATAGAGACAGAAGCGGTGGCAATTTGTCATCAACATCGCCACGCTGAGTACCGGCATAACATTTTGCACGCCGATTAAGGGGGCTAGGATCGGTGGCAAAAGCAAGCCGCCGCCAAAACCGGTCATGCCGCTGCTGATGCCGGCCGCAAAAGCCGACGCAGCAATGATCGCCAGATCTGGGATCGGCAATTGCCATACAATCGAATCCATTGCACTGCCCCCTCCTGAAAAGCCGAAATGGCTGTTGGGCCTATCCTGACACATTCTCCACTGGTCCAGCGCGCTTCGGTCAACCAAGGCGTCACAAAGTCAGATTATCACTAACATTCGCTCAACCTGTCTGACGACTAGCCCTTGCGTGGCGCCATTTGTAGCACTGAGTCTGTCCAGGCCGGCGGCAAGGCACCCAGCAGCCAGGCAATGCACGCGGTCGGCCAGGGAAACGCAATTCGTGCTTTATTTTGTTCCAATCCGCGCAGCATGATGGCTGAGGCACGTTCCGCCGACATAAGAAACGGCATCTTGAAACTGTTTCCGGCTGTCATCGGCGTTTCTACAAATCCCGGCAGTATGACGCTGACGCCGATTTTATGCGCTGCCAGATCGCCACGCAGGCCTTCGCCCCAGATTTTCACCGCGCCTTTCGAGCCGCAATAAGCAGGTGCTCCGGGAAAACCACGATGTCCGGCAAGCGAAGCCATGATGCCAATTTGTCCACGTCCTTGCCCTATCATGAGCGGCAGGGCTGGTAGCACAGTATTCAGCACACCGTCGACATTGACCGAAAAGATCGCCCGCACCTGTTCATCGCTTTCGATGCCGCTATAGGTACCACCCGATATCCCGGCATTGGCGATGACGAGATCGAGCGGCCGCTGTGAATAGGCGCGCCCGATCCACTCTGCCATTTCATCGCGCGCAGTCACATCGATGATTTCGACCGCGACTTCGGCGCCTTTCTCCCGGCAAGTTGCAGCGACATCCGCCAGAAGCTCTCCGCGACGGGCCCCAAGATGAAGATGCACGCCAGGCTTGGCATAGGCGTGTGCGAGAGCTGCGCCTAGACCGGAACTCGCCCCAGTAATCATGATTGATTGGAATCTGCTAGTCATCTGCCCCTCGTTGGTACCGCCAAGATAATACATTTACCGCCACGGCTTGCCAGTTGGACGTGCTTCCGGGATGATGTCAGCCACATTTCAAGGGGGCAGATCGTGTCTATTGCCAGCATGACCGGATTCGCACGCACCAGCGGCGCCGTTGGAGATTTTCTGTGGACCTGGGAACTGAAGACGGTCAACGGCCGCTCGCTCGACGTCCGGTGCCGCGTGCCGCAGGGCTTCGAAACCATGGATGGGATTGTGCGTCAGGCGGCAGCGGAGTATTTGAAGCGCGGGAATTTGACGGCAAATCTGACGGTGGACGATGTCGCCAGCAAAGGGCGACTGACGATCAATCGCCCTGCCCTTGACCAGATCCTGACGCTAGCTGGCGAGCTCCGGGGTAAGATCGACGCGCAACCCGCGACACTCGACGGCCTGCTGGGTCTCAAAGGTGTACTAGAACTGGAAATGCCCCCGGTGGCTGCCGACACGCTAGTCCAACGGCAAAAGGCGATCGAAGCTGGCCTTAAACAGGCGATCACAGAATTGGGCGTAATGCGCCGTGTCGAAGGCAAGCGTCTTGCCGAAATGGTGGTAGGCCATCTCGACGAAGTGGAAAAACTACGCATATCAGCTACCGCCACAGCAGGTGCTCAACCTCTCAATATCCGCCATCGCCTCGAAGATCAGCTACGTGAGTTGATGCCAGAAGGCATTGCGATCGATCCAGAGCGGCTGGCGCAGGAACTCGCCATCCTTGCCGGCCGTGCCGATGTGCGCGAGGAGATCGACCGCCTGGCCGCCCACGTGACATCAACCCGCGAGCTGATAACCAAGGGTGGCCCGGTTGGCCGGAAACTCGATTTTCTGTGCCAGGAATTCAATCGAGAAGCGAACACTTTGTGCTCAAAAGCTGCGGATCTTGCCTTGACCAACCTCGGCATCGAGCTTAAGGCAGCGATTGAGCAGCTGCGCGAGCAGATCCAGAACATCGAGTAAAGACCAGGCGAGATTAAGCATCGTG
>CAYOYT010000137.1:0-6518 GCA_964408245.1 uncultured Dongia sp.
GGCCACATCGGTCAGCATGTTGATGACGATGAAGATGGCACCTACCACGATCGTCCCACCCATGACTGCAGGCATATCCTGGCCGAAGATGGAATCGGTGATGTAGAGACCGAGGCCGCGCCAGGCAAAGACGGTTTCAGTCAGCACGGAGCCTTCCAGAAGATTGCCGTAGGAAAGTGCGATGACAGTGATGAGCGGCACCAGAATATTACCCATCGCGTGCTTCCAGATGATACGCGTCTCGGATATGCCCTTCACCCGCGCTGTCAGGATGTATTCTTGGCTCAGCTGTCCCAGCATCAGCGAGCGGGTCATGCGGCTGATGTAAGCAAGACTGAAATAGCCAAGGAGGCTTGCCGGCAGAATGAGATGACCGAGCGCATTCTTGAACAATTCACTATCGCCAGCGAGGAGTGTGTCGACGGTCATCAGGCCGGTCACCGGTGTGACCATCTCTTCATAACCGAAATCGAGTCGTCCTGGTCCCGGTAACCAGTCAAGCTTGGCATAAAAGACCAGCAGCCCCATCAGGCCCAGCCAAAAGATCGGCATTGAATAGCCGACCAGGCCGAGAAGGCGGACGACATGGTCGACCAATGTGTTCTTCCGCACGGCGGCAAGTACCCCCAGCGGAATGCCGAGAATGACGCCGATCAGCGTGCCGAGGGTCGCGAGCTCAAGCGTTGCCGGAAAGACGTTTATTAACTCCTGTGCGATTGGGCGACCGGTGCGGATCGATTGACCAAGATCGCCTTGGATGACGTTCGAGAAATAGATCCAAAACTGAATCAGGATCGGCTTGTTGAGGCCGAGTTCCTCGCGCACGCGATTGACATACTCCTCGGTCGCGTGATCGCCGACAATAGCGAGGACGGGATCGGCAGGTAGCAGGCGACTAATGATGAAAGTTACCAGCAAAAGCCCGAAAAGGGTGGTGAGCATGGAAGCGAGTGAGCTCATAAATCCTTGCAGTCGGCGTGATTTGATCAACATGTTCTTGGTCGTGCCAGGCAAAGAAAACCTCGCCTCAGTCGAATGAGTCATCGGATGATACATAAAAAAGCCCTCTCCCAATTAAGGGAGAGGGCTGTCGCACAAGGTTGGTTATTCCTTGGTCACGTTGGCATAGAGATTAAGATCGAAAGTCGGGCCAAGAACGAAGCCCTTTACATTGCTCTGCAAGGCGGCGGTTTCGACTTGCTGGAACATGATGACATAGGGGCTGGTTTTTAGTGCCTGCTTCTGCAGCGCCATGTACATTGCAGCACGCTTGTCGCCGTTCTTCTCGTCGCGGGCGGCGAGAACGGCAGCCTCATTTTCGGGCAGCTGCCATTGGTTGCGCTTGGCGAGTGGCGCCATCAGGAAGCCTTCGGCATTGGAATGCGGATCCTGATAATCTGAGCCCCATTGACCAATATAGATATCATGCTGGCTGGCGCGGTATTTGGTCAGAGTGGTCTTATTATCCGCCATCTTTATGATGACATTGACGCCGGCCTTGGCGAAAGTGTTCTGGATCGATGCCGACAGAAGACGAGTCTCCGTCTTGTTCGTCGTGTCCATGATAATGTTAAAGCCTTTGGCCACGCCGGCCTTGGCCAGCAATTCTTTGGCCTTGGCGATATCCAGGCTGAAAGGCGTCTCTTTATCGGCGCCCAGCTGACCATCCGGCAAGAAGGTCTGATGCTTAATACCGATGGCCTTGAACGACGTGGTGGCCAAGCCGTCATAATCGACCAGCCATTTTAGCGCCTGGCGGACTTCAGGTTTAGCCAGATACTCATTCTTCGTGTTGAGGCCCATATACCACAGCGTCGCTTTCGGCGCATTGGTCACATAGACGCTTTTGTCCTTGGCAATGGCTCTGAGCTGGTCGCCGGTAAGATTGCGTGCCATATCAACATCGCCCTTTTGCAGCAACAGCTGTTGAGTGGCGCTCTCGGTCACGTTCTTCGCCAGGACGCGCTTGATCTTTGGTGCGCCGCCCCAATATTCCTCATTGGATTCGAGAACGAGCGATTCATTTGGCTTCCAGCTCTTCAGCTTGAACGGACCAGAACCGGCATAGTTTGTGCGCATCCAGTCATAGCCGAGATCGCCGTTCTTTTCATGCGACATTGCTTCCTTCTTATCGATGACAGCCGAGGTGAAGGACAGGCAATTCAAGAAGAAAGAGGGGGCATAGGCGGCGTTGAGTTGGATTTCGAGGGTCGAAGCATCCTTCACGCGCACCCATTTCTTCACGTTCTCCTTGGTGAGGCCAAACTGATTCATGATGAAGGCTGGGGATTTGTCGAGCAGCACATAGCGTTCGAGCGAGAATTCGGCATCTTCCGCCGTCATCTCGTTGCCTGAGGCGAATTTGATTCCGGGGTGCATCTTGAAGGTGAAGACCTTGCCGTCGTCAGAAACAGAATAACTGTCGGCGGCCTGCAGTTTTACTTTGCCCGAATTATCCAGATCCTGCACGACCAGACGATCATACGTATTGGCCATGTATTCTGAGCTGGAGAATTCTTAAATCTCGGCAGGGTCGAGCGAAATGATATCGTCGAATACCCAGGCCATTACGAGCGTGTCCTTGGGGGTTTTGGCATCGGCGGCAAAGCCGCTCGCCATGACCAAAGCCAGACCGGCAACGCCGGCCTTCAGCAACATATTCATCGAGAGCCTCCAGGTTTCAGTGATCTGTATTGTTTCTTGCATCCCACAAGCATGTCGGGTGCGTCGTCAGCACCTTTAGCTGCACGCTAGGCTATACCGCAACGACAAATCTGCAATGAAAATTTGGCCAATTGGCCAAGGAGATGGCCAATCTTTTCCGGTAAAGGGTGAAGCAGCTGGTGTTAAATCCACAATATTGCCCGGCAGGAGCGGCAATAATCTTGCGCTACCTAAGGGCCAGCAACCTAAGCTTTGCCGAGCTTGTCAATGTTATCCGCAAAAAGGCCACCCTCTCGAACATAATTGCCATGGCGTTCATGGCGGTGATGTTGTTGGGATTGTCTTTCGTCAGGATCATGCAGACGATATCGTCGCCAATAATGTCGAGCCCGCGCAGACCGTGGAAGATCTTGACGATCTGCGAAGCGCGGAAGCCTTCGTGGAGTGGTTCCAGATTGGAGATCCCCGGCGCATCCGCCAGGTCTAGCACATCAAGATCGAAGGTGATGTAAAGCGGCATATCGCCGACGTGTTCACGGATGATTTTAACGGTCTTTTCGATGCCGATTTCGAAGAACTCATCAACCGACGAGGCTGCCCCAGAGATCGTAATCCTCGGCGCGCTCGATCTTCACCTTCACCATATCGCCGGCCTTGAGGCGCTTCTTGGCGAGATTTCCGACGAAGACCTGTCCGTCAATTTCTGGAGCATCTGCGCTGGAACGGCCGATGGCTTGCACCTTGTTGGCGTCATCGATCAACACGTCGAGGGTTTTGCCAACCTTCTTTTGCATGCGTTTTTCGCTAATCTGCCGCTGCGTTTCCATGAAGCGGTCCCAGCGATCATGCTTCTCATCCTCATCGACTTGCTCAAGGCCGAGCTCGTTTGCTTTGGCGCCGTCGACAGGCTCATATTTGAAGCAGCCGACACGGTCGAGTTCAGCTTCTTCAAGCCAATCCAGCATGTAGTTGAAATCGTCCTCAGTCTCGCCGGGGAAGCCGACGATGAAAGTCGAGCGGATGGTAAGATCTGGGCAGATATCGCGCCACTTCTTGATGCGCTCCAGCACCTTTTCCTGATTGCCGGGTCGCTTCATGGCTTTCAGGACCTTGGGGCTCGCATGCTGGAAGGGGATGTCGAGATAAGGCAGCACGAGACCTTCCGCCATGAGCGGAATGACATCGTCGACATGTGGATAAGGATAAACGTAATGCAGGCGGGTCCACGCCCCGAGCGATCCGAGCTCTCTGGCAAGGTCTAGGAACTTCGCCTTCACCATGCTGCCGTTATATTTGCTCTCGGCGTATTTGATATCAACACCGTAGGCCGATGTATCTTGGCTGATCACGAGCAGCTCTTTGACCCCTGATTTCACCAAGTTTTCTGCTTCGATCAATACGTCACGTGCCGGCCGTGAGACGAGATCACCGCGCAATGACGGGATGATACAGAAGGTACAACGATTATTGCAGCCTTCTGAGATCTTCAGATAGGCGTAATGACGTGGCGTTAGCTTGAGACCCGCCGGCGGTACCAAATCCATGAAGGGGTCGTGCTTGGGCGGTACCACTTTATGAACGGCATTGACCACCGTCTCGTATTGCTGCGGCCCGGTGATAGCGAGGACATTGGGATAGTCGCCACGGATGAGTTCCGGCGTTGCGCCGAGACAGCCCGTGACGATTACCTTGCCGTTTTCGTTCAATGCTTCGCCGATCGCCTCCAGGCTTTCTGTGCGCGCGGAATCTAAGAAGCCGCAGGTATTGACGATGACGACATCGGCCCCGCTGTAAGAATCGGTGATGGTGTATCCTTCGGCGCGAAGTTGCGTGAGGATCCGCTCCGAATCGACGAGCGCCTTGGGGCAGCCCAGGCTGACGATGCCGACGCGCGGCTGGCTTTTGCTCATGATCTTGAGAGTCCAAAAATAGCGGGCGTGCCGGCCGGTTTGTCGTCCCGGCACAAGGCGTTGGGCTCCCTTGGAGCCCGCCTCTGTACGCCGTGACCTAGCCCTATTTTAGCCGACCGGCAAGATACCTTCTAATATATTGAAATTGTTGATAATTTATTATCTCACAATCATGTAACACTGTCATGTTGGCATCAATCAGCTGCTGTCTCGTTTTTTCTGTCGGTGAAATCATTAGGAGACTCATGTCACGATCATAGGCGTGAGGGGTGGATGATTATGGCGGCCGGACTGCTGGCGGCGGGTTAAGTGCCCGCTCGACCTTTCCGATCGGCCCTTTTGCTGCAATCCATCGTTTTGAGGTGGAAAGGTGATACACGGCTTGGCTAAGTTCCATGCCGTTCTTGATCACTAATATCATCCTTCCGCTGGATATTTTCGCCATGAATAACCGTGACATCCGCTTTTATGACCTTGCCAAGATGGATAAGGCGACGCGCGCGCGCTTGTTGGTGCGCTCAGAAGAGAATCTTGATTCCTTCTTTGCGGCGGTGAAGCCGATCATCGATGCTGTTGCCAAGGAAGGCGATATTGCGCTCATCCGCTATGCGCAGCGTTTCGACGGCGCGCCGTCGGATTTCGAGGCGATCGCGACCCCGCCCGAGGATTTCGCTTGGGCACGGGAGGTGGTCTCGGGCGACGTTATCGACGCGCTCGCATTCGCTGCAGACAACATCCGCCGCTATCACCAGGCGCAAATGCCGGAAAATATGTGGATGAAGGAAATGCGACCCGGTGTTTTTGCCGGCGAGCGTTGGTCGCCAATCGATTCCGTTGCGTGCTATGTGCCGCGCGGCAAAGGCTCCTTTCCCTCGGTTGCGCTGATGACAGCGATCCCAGCCGTTGTTGCCGGTGCCAGGCGCATCGTGCTCTTGACCCCACCAGGTGTTGACGGGCGCGCCGATGCAGCGACACTGATCGCCGCAGAGCTTGCCGGTGTCAAAGAGGTCTATTGCGTGGGTGGCGCTCAGGCCGTGGCAGCAGCAGCTTACGGCACACAGAGTGTACCGCGTTGCTTGAAGATTGTGGGGCCGGGTTCGCCTTATCTCATCGCCGCCAAGAAACTGCTCGCGGATCGCATCGATCCCGGCATGCTGGCCGGTCCTTCGGAAGCCTTGGTACTGGCAGATGAAACCGCCGATGGGCGCCTGGCGGCACTCGATTTGCTGGTCGAGGTCGAGCACGGCCCAGATTCATCAGGTTTCCTCGTGACGCCCTCGCGCAGCGTGGCCGAAGCGGCGCTCAAAGCCATTCCTAGCTTCTTTGGTCAGATGAGTGAAATTCGGATCGATTACGCCATGACCGTGTTGAGCTCCGATCGCGGCGGTATCGTGCTGACGCCAGATATCCAGAGTGCCTATGATTTCGTCAACGATTATGCGCCGGAACATTTGATGATCCATGCCAGCGATCCTCATGCACATTTGGGCCAGATACGCAATGCGGGTGAGATTCTGCTGGGCGAAAACACCACCAGCACGCTCGCCAATTTTGTCATCGGCCCCAATAATGTGTTGCCAACGAGTGGCTGGGCCAAGACCATGTCTCCACTTTCGGTGTTTGACTACATGAAGCGCGCCACCGTGGCGCAGGTGACACCCGCTGGCTATGTAGGGCTCGCCAAATCGGCCGAAGTGATTGCACGCTATGAAGGCTTCGACGCTCACGCCAATGCCGTGTCGGCGACACGGACCAACATCATGGCCGACAGAAAGGGATGAGCTCGATGGCGGCCGACATTCAACTGATTTATAAGCACATCGATTGTTCACCCTTCATGGATCAGCGACCTGGTACGTCGGGCCTGCGCAAGAAGGTGAAACGCTTCGCTGAACCGCATTATCTCGCCATGTTTGTGCAGGCGATTTTCGAGGGTGTGGGCGA
>CAYOYT010000138.1:0-6472 GCA_964408245.1 uncultured Dongia sp.
TGCTTTCAAGATTTGAATCTTGAAAATTGCATGGATTCGCGTCCTCAGGTACTATTTGTACATTCCGGGCGCTCACCACTTATTTTCAATTTCAACTTTTGAAATCATTTGAGTATTTTATAATTAAATATACTGCAATGAAATCAAGAGAGTTGGCCCTACCCAAAGAATTTCGGAAAGTTAACGCAATTCTTCGGGCATTTATAATTAATTTTTATTTATATTCAACTTTAAGAATTTCTATAAAACGGATACCTTTCGGGGTTTTAAATTCAAATGAATCCCCAAATTTTTTCAATCGTCATGGCTTGGGGCCTTTCGACCAAGTCTGAGAATTCAGCCGGTGTCAGGCGTGTTTTCCAATCCCATTTTTCAGTGTGCTCTGTCAGGCTTGCCCCGTCCTCCGGCACGATCGTCGTCCAAACATTATTAAGATGCCATAATTCATTCGAAGCATCGTAACGAGCGTCATTTGCAAAAATCTGCCTGACGACCTTGCCGTTATCATTCCGTTCGTAAATGCGCAGGTGACTGAGTGTAGTACCATCATGACCGACAGCGCCAGCTTCGACCACATATCTACCTTCTTGCACGAAAAGATGTTCATCTTTCGCTTCGTTTTTTGATTTTGTTCGTTCTACCGAAAGGTCTTGTTGAGTTAGTGCTTGGATCGATATCGGGACGATGCGATCCGCAAGAAAGAAGTGAAGGACAGCGACAAGGCCCACCGCCGGCAAAAATGCCCAAAGGACAGTGAAGTAAGGTGCACCAGCAGCCTTATATGCCATGATCTCGTTGTTCCGCTCCATCTTGCCAAGCGTAACGAGCGCACCCATCAGTACAGCAAACGGAACCAGGAATGAAACGATCTCAGGAAGACGCAGCGCTCCGTACTCAAACACGGCACTTATCTTTCCCAAATGGTCTCTCAGAATATCGGTGCTATTGCTAAGCAGATCGAAGAGCTGAAGCAAGGCTGTAAAGCCGATCAACAACAATAGAAAATGCCAGAGAAAGCTTTTGAGGATATATCGGCTAAACGTGTTCATTCCGCCGCCTCGTGCGAGCGGCGTGGCATCAAGCGCCGAATCTGACTCCAAAGCCAAACAGAGCTATCCGAAATGGATTCGAACATATGCCCCAATGGATCGGCGCCCGGCCGCAAATTGGCAAGATAGAATAACCAGGTACTGATCCCGCCGAAAATCATAAAGGGCGTCCACAAGCTGATAAGCGATCCCAAGATGCCGCTACCCACGGCACTGCGTCCAAACTCCAGCACCTCAAAATAAGCAATCAGAAACACGATTCCAGCTAGCATGCGAAGTCCCTTGGACGTGCGGCGTGATGAAACGCCGATCGCCATCGCCAGCAGCGGCAGAAAGATGATCGAAACAGTTCGCACCAGGCGATAGTTCAACTCCCCCTTGATGTCTTCGATATGAAGTGTTGACGGTGTGTTGAAGTAGGCTTTGACGAGTTCAGCAAAATCCAGTTCGCTTTCACGATCCCCACGACGGCGGAAAGGCTCGGGCACAATGTTGTCCATTGGCAATTCGAGTTCTTTGAAAGTGACTGCCTTCGCTTGATCTGTACCGGGTGTGGATTCCGTACGAACGCCATTGCGCAACGTCAATACAAGTGACAGATCGGAGCTGCGCTCAAGCTGCCCACTTTCCGCGGTCGTGACAATATCCTGGCCGCTTTGATCGACTTCCTTGACGAAAATCTGCGAGAGTTTGTTTCCGCCTTCTGAAATGTCGCCGATAAGAATAGTCTTCCCACCAAAACCGCTGAAAAAGGCACCGCGCTCGATCGCAGAATCCCATGCCGTCTCAACCACCAAGTAATGTAGGGCGCGATAGCCAAAGCGTGTATACGGCTGGAGGAAGCCCATGATGTAGGCGCTGGCAATCACCAGAACCACAGAAAGGGCCAGAACGGGCATCACAAGACGGCGAAGCGAAAGCCCGCTTGCTCGCATTGCATCGAGCTCGCTGTCCGAAGAAAGCCGCATGCTGGCATAAAGCACGCCAACAAAAAGGGCCGCCGGCACTGCAAGGCCGAGATAGTGTGGGACGAGATTGGTGAGCATCTTTAGAGCCATGTTGAGTGGCCCGCCACGATTGGCTACCAGATCAAGCAGGCGAATCAGGCGATCGAGTAAAAATGCGGCCATGCCTACGCCAACCGCCGCTAGTAGTGGCAGTACAACGCGCTTTAAGATGTAAAGATCGATGCGGAGGAACGTCATGATACCGCGCGTGCCTCAAGCCATATATCGGCAGGGGTAAACATCAGGCAGCTACCTCGGCAGTCGAGATACTTGGCGATGCTAGCAATGGAATCGTCATTGCCATACTTCCTTGATCTTCAAAGGCATTCTGCGCTGCATTGAGGCCCCGGACATCAACATCAAGTTGCCACGTATCGGCATTTCGACTGATTCGGTAAAGATGATAGCGAGACGCATCTTTATGTCCCGCGGCAAGGGCCGAAGCGGAAGGAACGCCGATGACAGGAATTGGTCCGTTTGCTGTCGCAAGACGGCCAAGGCCAGAAACGTGAGTATGGCCATGCAGAACCAGTTCGGCACCGGCTTTCGCGATCACGTCCTGAAATTCTTTCGCATCAAGCAAGGACTTGCGTTTATAGGCTCCGCCACCGAAAGGCGGGTGGTGAATCAGGACTATCCGGAACAGTCCTTCATTGCCAAGATGCTGTAAGGTTTGGCGCAGACGTCCGAGCTGCTCTTCGCCAAGTCTGCCTGCGGCGATAAAGAGAGGCATCGGAACCGCCGTTGATGTCCCGATTAACGCAACTTCACCCAGCTGACGCACGAAAGGAAAATCGTCATGCGAGGTCGGGAATGTCTCGGCGCTGCCACCTTTTCGCGTTCCGCGCATATATGGCGCCCAGCAGCCGAGCGAATCCCCCCACGGCATGTCGATATAGACATCGTGATTACCTGGAACAATAGTAACCTGTTCCGGCGAGCCAACACTTTCTAACCAACCTGCGGCAGCCTGGAACTCCGCGGGAAGCGAGATATTCACCAGATCCCCCGTAATGGCGATGTGGTGCGGTTTGTGGGCTTTAAGATCGTCGACCAACAGCTTGAGAACCGACGGTTTGTGAATATTGACCCGATTCCGTGACCAAGAAAACAAGCCTGATAAGCGCTTATTGGCAAATTCCCGCCAGCCGGCGGTTGGTAGGGGCCCAAGATGGGGGTCGCTTAAATGTGCCAAGGTAAAGGAAGTCACAGGTTATTCCTTGCTAGGGAAGCCGCCGAGACCGGCTACCGCATCTAATTAACTTATCTGGGCCGATTATCGCGCCTGGTCAAGCCATTAACACTGTTGCCTTATATCGCGCGGATACTGTTGCGCTATATCGCGCGGATTTGGCTAGACGACCTCACCAATCGGCGCTAACAAAGCCATTCACAGCTGCCGAAGACGATAAAATAACATGATAATTCAGACGGATAGAGGATTCGAACCGATCTTCATCCACGAATCGAACGCCGTCGTATGGACACTGACGCCGAGGCAGCGACTGGAACGCGCGCTGCAACGGCTTGGCACAGCAACGCGGAACGATACCGGTCAGCTTATTTTTCGCGCCGACGTGATCTTTGCCGAGGCACTCGTCCAGTCGCTGGGCCAGCAGCCGGGTAGCATACTGCTCGACGAGCGCGGTCGCCCGGTCGCGGCTCATGCGCGTGGTGCCGATGAAATTTTAGCAATGGTTGCATCCATCGAGTCAGGGAGGCGGGCAGATTTGCCCGCCCAGATGATCGCACTCGATGCGGCGGGTCTTGCCAGCAATTACAACAAGGCACTGCGCCGGAAAGGTCCACCGTATCTGCTAGCTCTCGATCAGGTATCGATCCAAGAGATAGAGCGGCGGATGTATATGGAATCCTATAAAGGTGTTACTGACGTCGTTACCAAGCATGTCTGGCCTGTGCCGGCACTGTATGTGACGCGCTTCTGCGCCCGCCTCGGTGTTTCGCCCAACATGGTGACGCTGGTGAGCTTCATCTGCGTTCTTCTCGCCACTTGGTTGTTCTGGATCGGATCCTTCGGTGAGGGTCTCATAGCGGCGTGGGCAATGTGTTTCCTCGATACGGTGGATGGCAAGCTCGCACGCGTGACGTTGACATCCTCTAAATGTGGCAATGTGTTCGATCACGGCACCGATCTCGTGCATCCACCATTCTGGTATTGGGCATGGTATGTGGGCCTCGGCGGTGCTACCGCGGTCGAGCAATGGACATTTTGGGTCATCATTGCTGGATATATTCTGGGGCGCGGTCAGGAAGGCCTTTTTATTTGGCAATTCGGTATCGAAATGCATATCTGGCGCCCGCTTGATTCAGCTTTCCGCCAGATTACGGCGCGACGCAATCCGAACCTCATTATCCTGAGCATTGCTGTCATCTTCGGTGTGCCGGTCTTGGGTTTTGAGATTGTCGCTTGGTGGACGATCTTGTCATTTGTTTTTCATTGTCTGCGTATCGTCCTGGCTTTTCGCGCGCGCGCGCGCGATGTGACTCTGCAATCCTGGCTGACTGAGGCAACATAAAATGGTGCGCATCGGCCTCATCAGCAACGCGCACAGCAAGCGAAATAAGATCTCGATGCGCGAGATTCATCAGCTGTTGTTAGACCATCCGCAGATCAAGCATCATTCTTTCCATCACATTAATGAATTGCCAGGCTGTCTTGCCGAAATGGCAGTCGCCAAGATCACGCATCTGGTTGTCAGCGGCGGCGATGGCACGGTCCTCGCCGTTGTTTCGGCGCTGCTCAACAACAGTCCCTTCGCGCAGCCGCCTTGTGTCAGTCTTTTGTCGGCCGGCATGACCAACGTCATTGCCCATGAGGTTGGTCAGCCGGGTCTACCAGCAATCGGATTGAAGCAACTCGTCGCGTGCGTCGAAGCGGGCGCACAGGGCGAGGTGCTAGAGCGACCCGTTCTCTCCGTCGATTTCGGCGACGGGAGAGTCATCGAACGCGGCTTTCTCATCGGTGGGGTTGGATTCTATCAGGGCACGCAATTAGTAAGGCGCGACATCCATGCCCTTGGTGCCAAACAAGTCTTTGCCGCCAAGCTTGGGATTGCTTGGTCGATCTTGAAGATCCTGGCATTTGGCCCCGGTCCGCGATCGGGTTTCCGTGGCGAAACGATCAGCCTTGCTCTTGACGGTCGGGAGGAGCAAAGAGAATGCTTCATGTTCTTGGGTTCTACGCTCAGTTCTCTCCTGCCGGGAGTAGCTCCTTTTTGGGGCGAGGGGCCAGGCCGCTTGCAGCTGACGACAATTGACTCACCGCCGAAGCGGTTTGCATGGGCGGCGCTTTCTGTACTGCGTGGTAAACCAAAGCCTTGGATGGCAGAGGCCGGCTATCTGAGCCGATGCATAGAAAGGCTGGAGCTTAATATCCGAAGCCCGATCATGATCGATGGTGAGTGCTTCCAGCCGCCGGCAGATGGCCGTATCGTCATATCGGCTGGGCCGGTCATGCGGTTCCATCGATTTTAAACAGGATGGCCGTGTGAAAATGGCACGCGACGCATTGAATGCCCTGATTGCCAAGGAGCTCCATATGCCGGTTGCGGATGCAGCACGTGCAATGGCGGAGCACTGTCGATCGCGCCATAACGGCGCATCCATTGCGGTGCTTTTTTACGGCTCGTGCCTGCGGCAGCCGGATCAAAAACTTGGTGACGCCTTACTCGATTTCTACGTCATCGTTGATGATTATAAGGCTGCCTACGGTAGTGCACTGATGGCTTTGGCCAATGCTCTGCTACCGCCCAATGTCTTCTATGTCGAGTTGCCCTGGCAAGGGCTACAGCTACGAGCGAAATATGCGGTCATGTCTCTGCGGCAGTTCGCGGCAAGCTGCTCGTCCGCTGCACAAAACGTGTCAATCTGGGCGCGCTTTTGTCAGCCGACCAGATTGGTCTGGTGTCGCGACGCGAAAAGTGATGAAGCTCTCGTCGGGGCGATAAGCGATGCGTGCCGAACGATGTTCGCTAACGCATTGCCGCTAACGAAGGACAACATGGCAGGCGATCTGCTGGCTATATGGCGTGAAGGATTTAAGGCAACTTATGCAGCTGAACTGCGCTCAGAGTCGAGTGACCGAGCATTGTCGATCGTCGCTACAGATGAAAAGCGGTATCGCGATATTGGCGCTCTTCTACTGTCTGAGGCCGCATTGACGCAACTGTCGGCGATTAAAGCGACGCGAAATTGGCAAAGTCGCCGGAGGCTCGGCAAGGCACTTAATTATCTACGCTTGATCAAAGCTGCTTTCACCTTCGACGGCGCCGTCGATTATGTCATGTGGAAGGTTCGGCGGCATTCTGGTGTCGTTGTGCCCGTAAGTGAATGGCAAAGGCGACACCCGCTGCTGGCGGCGCCAGGCTTAGCCTGGAAGTTATATCGTCGGGGTGC
>CAYOYT010000139.1:0-6470 GCA_964408245.1 uncultured Dongia sp.
TTGATGCGCATTTGATTGAAATCACGATTAGTATTTGAACTAGCATTCGAATCCAGCGCTGTGGCATGGTGAAATCGTTCTCGTCAGCGATTTGCCGGATAGTTGGCAGCAGCAAGACGGGTTATGGTTAATGCGATTGATTTTCCAGACATGGGCAAGCTACTTCTGATTGTTGTCGGTATTGCCGTCGCGAGTATCGTTGGCGGAGTTCTTTTCCTCGGCACCTACAAGTTGCCTGCGCCGACGCAGCAGGTCGAACTGCAGATTCCGAATGACCGGCTTTCCCTGCACTAGAACCGGGAGCGGGCAGGGTGCAGTGATCGTCTCGCGCCAATTTGCGCTTTATGCGCTGCTGCACGTCCTGGTACTCCTGTCCCAGATTGCATTGGTTTCAGATGCGTCAGCCCTGTCCGGAGATCCCACGCCTCTCGGCGCGTCAAACGCGCCTTCGACAACCATACCTGCGCCATCGCCGACACTACCGCCCGCCGGTGGTATAGAGGCAGCTCCCTTGCCCCCTGTCCAACCGGTACAGCCGTCGCTTAATACGCCGCTCCCGGCGGCACCGCAGGTTTTGCCGCCCGAGCCAGGCGCGCCTTTGCCCCCGCCCAGTGAAATGTCAGCGCCCGCGGCGATCCCCGCTCCGGCGATGGTGGCGGGCGATCTCGGTGCCGATTTATGGCAGGGGTCTGACGTTTCGCGCCTCATGGGTCTTGTTCCGAAATTACCGGCGCCGGTCAGCATCCCAGCCCTCGGTGATCTGCAGCGGCGCTTGTTGCTTACCAATGCGCCAAGTAGCGGTGCCTCGGCTTCGGTCGATCCCTTGCTGCCCGCCCGCGCCGACAAGCTGCACCAGATGGGCTTTAACGATGCTGCTTTAAGCCTTGGCCAGGCGATTTCGGTGACAGGCGTGGTGGATCCGCAAGAAGCGGTCGAAAAGGCGCTGATGGCCAACAATACGACCGGTGCCTGTGAGCAGGTCGACGGCATCATGGGCCGGGTGGACGCGCCATCGCTTTTCTTCCGGCGTGCGGTCATTTTCTGCCAGATCATGCGAAAGCAAAACACTCCAGCGTCTTTGGGTCTCGATCTCCTGCGCGAACGCAACGATCAGGATCCGTCCATCGAGGATTTCGTTGCTTTGGCGGCTCTCGCTAATGGTGAGACCAAGCGCGTGCCGAAAAATATCGCCGTACCCGACCCGCTTAACGTCGCCTTGATGAAAACGGTCGGTATGCCAGTACCTACGGCAATTAGTGCGCAGATACTTACGCCGGTCGGCTCGGGTGGCAATGTCGCTATTGCGCGGGATGCGGCGCGCGCTCTGCTGGAACGTGTCGCGGCGGCGGAACAGGCGGTGAAGTTCGGCCTCATCCCACCGCTGGAACTCGGCGATCTCTATATGCAAATGCCGGCTGGTATCGCCGACCCAGCAACCGCCATAAGCTTGAACGACAACGTTGAGTTGCGGGCACAGCTCTATCAGGCTGCCTATCGCAGTGGTGCGCCGGGGCAGAAAGCACGTGTCATTGACGCGGCACTTAAGAAGGCACAGCAGAGGGGTGACTACCTCGTACAAGCTCAGCTTTATAGTCCGTTTATGCGCGACATTGCGCCATCAAGGGAGTTGTCTTTTTTCGCATCCCAGGCAGCGCGGCTGCTGTTTGTAACCGGTCAAGCCGATAAGGGTAGCTATTGGCTCAATACTGTGGCCGGTAATCCCGGCGCTTTTACGCGTCCTGGCGAAAAAGAAGGTCTCGATCTGCTCGGCCGCATCGCCGGTCTTCCCGGTGGCGGAGATCCGATTGCCAATTGGGCGAATGCGAGCGGCAACGCCAATCCACGGATCGATCTTCTCTACGCACTTATGGTCGGCCTCAATCAACCCGTGACCTCGTCGGTTGTTGGCGGGTTCCAGGCAGCGCCGATCGTCCTCCCCGGCTCGGCGGCGGCGGAGATTGTGGCAGCAGCGGCGGGCAAGCGGAGAGGCGAGACAATCGCGCTGTCGCTTGTTGCGATTGGTGGTGACAACGCAATTGCGACTGATCCGGCGACTCTGGGGAGCGCTCTGCGCAGCTTGACCAATATCGGATTGGAGGCGGATTCGCGCCGCATCGCTCGCGAAATCGCTGTCCTCGCTGGCCTGTGAGTTCCGATCCGGCACTCGGTGCTTTTTTCGAGATGCTAGCGGCCGAACGCAATGCAGCAGCCAATACCCTGGCCGCCTATCGGCGCGATCTTGAGGATCTAGGAACCTTCTTGATATCCCGCAAGAGCGGCTTCGCCAATGCCGGTGCGGCGGATCTGCGTGCATATCTGGGCTTTCTTGCCGATAACGATCTTAGCCCGCGAACGCAGGCGCGCAGGTTATCGGCGCTGAAACAATTCTATCGTTTCCTGGTTGAAGACGGTCAGCGCAGCGACGATCCCACTGCATCGCTGGATGCGCCGAAGCTTGGCCGACCCCTGCCGAAGCTGCTGTCGGAAAACGAGATGACGTCGTTGATCGCGGTTTGCATCGCACTCGATGGCGCCGAAGGCGCAAGGCTCCTCGCCATGATCGAACTGCTCTATGCGACTGGTTTGCGTGTCAGCGAGCTTGTTCGCCTGCCAGTCTCGGTCGTGATGCGGGATCAACCTTTTTTGACCGTGCGCGGCAAGGGTAACAAAGAGCGGCTGGTGCCCTTGAACGGCCCGGCCAGATCCGCTCTCAACGCCTATCTCGCCCATCGTGGCGATTTCCTGAAAACTTTGCCAAGCTCACCCTTCCTGTTTCCGTCACGCGGCAAGGAAGGGCATCTGACGCGGCAACGCTTCGGCCAGATGTTGAAAGAGATTGCGCTGAAGGCCGGCATTGACCCCATACGGGTCTCGCCGCATGTTTTGCGGCATGCCTTCGCGACGCATCTTCTAGATCATGGCGCGGATCTGCGCTCGCTACAAAAGATGCTGGGGCATGCCGATATATCGACCACGCAGATCTATACCCATGTCCAGCAGGACCGGCTAAAGTCGCTGGTCGAGACACATCATCCACTGGCACAATCCACATCACGTAAACGTGAAATCTTGGCCAAAAAGTAGATTAATCGAAGAGCATCGCTTTCGCCGCCGGCGTTGTGCGGCGCAAAGCCGAGGATTGACAGCAGCCTGCAGCCCGAGCCAATAACTCTCGCAATCATCTGGGCAGGAAGTGAAATTATGAGTTTCAAGATCGTTGAACAGGCTCCTGCGCGCCTGAACCGCAGCGAACTTGCCGTCCCTGGCTCGCAGCCGCAACTCTTTGAAAAAGCGGCCAAATCGGCAGCTGACATCATCTTTCTCGATCTCGAGGATGCTGTGGCGCCAGACGACAAGACCCGCGCGCGCAAGAACGTCATCCAGGCTCTACAGGACATTGATTGGGGCACTAAGCAGATATCGGTCCGCATAAATGGCTTGGATACACACTTTATGTATCGCGATGTCGTCGACGTGATTGAGCAGAGCGGCGAGCGCCTGGATCTCATCATGATCCCAAAAGTCGGCACGCCGGAAGACGTCTACGCCGTCGATATGCTGGTGACTCAATGCGAGGCAGCCGTCGGTCGCAAAAAACGCATCGGTTTTGAGTTGATCATCGAAACCGCACTCGGCATGCAGAATGTCCATGCGATTTCCGCCGGCTCGAAGCGCAATGAGAGTCTGCATTTTGGTGTTGCGGACTATGCCGCTTCGACCAAGGCGAAGACCACCAATATCGGTGGCGCCAATCAAGCCTATTCGGTCCTCACCGACGAGGATACGGACGGCAAGCGCGACGTCCATTGGGGCGATATGTGGCATTACGCGATCGCTCGTATGGTCGTGGCTGCCCGCGCCAATGGCTTGCGGCCGGTCGATGGCCCGTTCGGCGATTTTGGTGACACGGATGGCTATAAGGCTGCCGGCCATCGCGCCAACGTCTTGGGATGCGAGGGAAAATGGGCGATCCACCCGTCGCAGATCACCCTCGCTAACGAGATTTTTAGTCCTGACGAGGCCGAGGTAAAGAAGGCCGAACGCATCCTGGAAGCCATGGCGCAGGCTCAGAAAGAGGGCAAAGGGGCTGTGTCACTAGATGGCCGCCTGATCGATTTGGCTTCAATCCGGCAGGCTGAGGTGCTACTGGCGAAGGCACGACAGATTGCCGGCGCGAAATAACCATCCGCGTCTTTAGGAGAATAATGCGAGAATGGCGACTTACCTCGAATTCGAGAAGCCCATTGCTGAACTGGACGGCAAGATTGCCGAGCTGAAGCATGTAGCCACCGGCGGTGACATCAATATTGCCGATGAGGTTGCCAAACTTCAGAGCAAGACCGAAAAGCTGCTGAAAGCAACTTACGCGAAGCTCACGCCGTGGCAGAAGACCTTGGTTGCTCGTCATCCCGAGCGGCCACATTTCCGCGATTATGTCGCCGCACTCGTAACCGATTTTGTGCCGCTCGCAGGGGACCGCGCTTTTGCCGATGACCGAGCGATCCAAGGTGGCCTCGGTCGCCTCCGTGGCCGCCCTGTTATGATCATGGGGCATGAAAAGGGTGACGATACGCAGAGCCGCGTGCGCCATAATTTCGGCATGGCGAAGCCCGAGGGCTATCGCAAGGCGATCCGCCTCATGCAGCTCGCCGAGCGTTTCGGGCTGCCGGTTGTGACGCTGGTCGATACCCCAGGGGCCTATCCGGGTGTCGAAGCAGAAGCGCGCGGGCAGGCGGAGGCGATCGCCCGTTCGATCGAGACTTGTCTTAAGATCAAGGTGCCGCTGGTTTCCGCAATAATCGGTGAGGGCGGCTCGGGCGGTGCCATCGCGCTGGCCGCTGCCAACCATATTATCATGCTAGAACATTCGGTCTATTCGGTGATCTCGCCAGAAGGCTGTGCCTCGATCCTGTGGCGTAGTGCTGAGCAGGCGAAAGATGCGGCCGAAGCACTTAAGCTGACATCCGAAGATTTGAAGCAGCTTGGTATCATCGACGAAATCGTGGCTGAGCCGCTGGGCGGTGCACATCGCGCGCGAGGCGAAACAACGGCGCGTCTCGGTGACGCAATAGAGGTAGCGCTTGCGAAATACGACAACAGATCAGGTGCCGATGTGCGCGCCGAGCGGCGACAGAAGTTCCTGGACATGGGCCGGCAGGGCTTGAATGCTTAAGCTCTCTCATAAATTTTCCGGGTGGATTGCACAAATCGCCTTTGCTGGGGTTGTGCTAACTGGTGGTGCGGCTGTGGCGCAGGACGATCCCTTCATGCCGGGCGTTATCGGCGCGGAATCCGGCATGTCCGCGCTGGATTTTGATTCCGCTCGGATGAGCTTCTTCAATCAGTGGGATAAGAACGGCGATCTTGAGCTGTCGCCGCAAGAGATGGGCGAGGCAATGACCGATGGCGGCTCGCGGCTTTTTCAGGGCGGGGATGTTGACGGGAATGGCGCTATCAGCCTCGACGAATACATGCAGAGTGGAAACGAACTCTTCGACCATCTAGATGCCGACGGGGACGGAACCCTCACTTCCGGAGAAATGTAGTTCGCCGACGCGCGCAGGGTCCGCCATTTTCTGCCGTGTAACGTCGTGAAGGGGCTGCAAGGCAGCTCATCATGACGGAGTGTCGAAATGAAAAATTCTAATCGTCTCATGTTGTTGGGTGGCGTACTGAGCTTGGCGCTGGGTACCGCCGTGCCGGCTTTCGCGGATTTCGGACCATGGAAGAGCGCGGATGCCAATAAGGATGGCGTTATCGATCGTGCAGAATTCGATGCGGTGGGCGCCGACCGCTTTAAGAAGATCGATGTCGATGGCGACACATTCGTCAGCCAGGACGAGCTGAAGGTTTTTCATGACGCCCAGCGCGCCAAGTTCGAAGCCACGAAGGGCGACAGGGTGGCCAAAATGATCAAGCGTTTCGACAAAGACGGCGACGGCAAGCTCAGCGAGGCAGAGTGGCCGACCGAACGACGTATGAAGTTTGCCGATGCTGACGCTGACAAGAATGGTACCGTGACTGCGGAGGAATTAACCGCACAGTGGAAGCACCACGATCGCGGCACTGCCGACGGTAAGGATCGCATGGCGCGTCTCGATACCGACAAAGACGGAAAGGTCTCCGTTACCGAATGGTCGGCTCAGGGCGAGAAAATGTTTGCGCGCTTCGACAAGAACAATGATGGCAAGATCGAGAAGGGTGAGTTGCCACAGCATCACAAAGGCGAGCAGAAGAGCGGCGAGACACCGACCCAGCCATAGGGCAATGCTGTAAGAGGCTGGCAAGATGCGCGATAGCATGGCCATAATTGCCGCTCAACACGACCCCGGTTCTCGAACCGGGGTCGCAGCACTTGGAGTTGCCTTGATATCTCCCGTTTATCAGCGACAGGTGGCCAATGACGACGGCCGCCATGCGGGTGACGATGACGATCGTTTGCTGCTGGCAATTGCGAAGGGCGACAGATC
>CAYOYT010000140.1:0-6437 GCA_964408245.1 uncultured Dongia sp.
CGTGAAAGGGCTTCGCTCTGGCAGTGGGCATGGTCGTGTGGGGCAACGGCCCGACTGGCGGATTTATCCATTATTTCAACGTCCATGGCAGCGTGTTTGAGCATTATAGCCACTCAATAGCCCGCGGTCCTGCTGTTAAAATATCTCATGCTAGTGTGAATAATAGTTTTACAGTGTAGAAATGAATTGACGCGTTGATATAGCCACATATATCCAGAACTTAACAGTGTAGGGATAGCTTTGCGCGTATCCCATTTCACCTGTGTGAATAGGCTGGCAATGCGTTCGTTCCCTTTGTTCATGCGTTTGCAAAACCGACCGGTGCTTTTGGTTGGCGAGGGCGACATGGCAGCGGCTAAGCGGCGCCTGCTCGAAGCTGCCGGCGCAAGCGTGATTCAAGTATCGGCGTGTGAATTCAGTTCAAGCGAGATCACGGGCAAGATCCTCGTGTTTAGTGCGACGGGAAACGACCGCCACGATACCGAGGTCTCAGAAGCTGCGCGTGCGGTTGGGGTGCCGGTAAATGTCGTCGACCGGCCGGAGCTTTCCGATTTTATCATGCCCGCCATTGTGGACCGAGATGAGGTCGTGGTCGCGATCTCGACCAATGGCGGCTCACCCGTTCTGGCGCAACGTGTGCGTGCAGCAATCGAAGCGGCGCTGCCACACGGCATCGAGCGTCTGGTACGTTTTGCTCGTCGCTTTCGCAGCGCGGTTCACGCGCGTATCGATGATCATGACCGTCGCCGCCATTTCTGGAGCAGCTTTTTTGATGGTCCGATTGCCCGGGCGTTGCTTGCGGGTCGCGAACGCGAGGCGGCGCGCGAGGTGATCCGGGCGATTAACGGTAGTATCGCGCCAGATCCTGGCTCTGTCGTCGAATTGACGGTCGATGCCCGAGATCCGGATCAACTGACTTTGGGTGATTTGCGCGCTTTGCAGCAGGCGGATGTTGTGTTGTTCGATGCAGCTATCGTTCCTGAAATTATCAATCTTGCCCGTCGTGATGCCACACGGGCGACCTGGCAAGGGCAGGAATATGCGGCAGATCAATATAAGGCCGGCCAACGTGTCGTTCGCCTGAAGGCGCGGGCGCAAATTGGCCGGGCAGCGAACATAAGGTAGTGCAGATGAACCAGATGGTAACGGCGCAATGGCTGCTCGGTGGTGAATCCATCTATTTGACCAGCGCTGGCGCTTGGTCAGAAAACTTTGTTGATGGCGCCCTCTTTGCCGAACAAGCGGAGGCGGATTCCGCACTCGCGTCGGCACAGGACTTTGTGAAGCAACGTATCGTTGTTGCGCCCTATCTCATTGAGGTTAAGGTCGATTCTGCTAGGCCGCAACCGACGTCGGCGCGAGAACGCATTCGCGCCGCGCACAATGCGACGTTCGACATCGATCATGGGTCGTGGGCGGCCCGCATTTCGGACTGAGGCAGGTATGTATCGCTACGACCAATTCGACGCAACTCTCGTTCGCGAGCGAACCGAGCAGTTTCGCGGCCAGGTAGCACGTCGGCTTGCCGGTGAGTTGACGGAAGAGGAGTTCAGGCCGCTTCGGTTGAAGAACGGCCTCTATCTGCAGCTTCATGCTTACATGCTGCGGGTTGCCATTCCGTATGGCGAATTGTCGTCAAAGCAGATGCGCAAGTTAGCTTTCATTGCGCGGCGCTATGACAAGGGCTATGGCCATTTCACGACACGCCAGAATATCCAGTACAACTGGCCGCGCCTCGATGACGTACCGGATGTACTGAAACACCTCGCCGAGGTGGAGATGCACGCCATTCAGACCAGCGGCAACTGCATCCGCAATGTGACAGCGGATCACCTTGCTGGCGTCGCTGCCGATGAGATTGAAGACCCGCGTGTCTGGGGCGAGATAATCCGCCAATGGTCGACTCTGCATCCTGAATTCAGCTATTTACCCCGTAAATTCAAGATCGCGATTATTGCCGCGGATCAAGATCGTGCTGCCATGCGTACGCACGATATCGGCTTGAAGATTGTGCGGAATGAAGAAGGGAAGGTGGGCTTTGCCTTCTATACCGGCGGCGGTCAAGGCCGCACACCGATCATCGGCCCTCTGGTGAAAGCTTTCGTCCGGAAAGAAGATCTACTCTCCTATCTCGATGCCACCTTACGCGTGTACAACCTGCACGGCCGGCGCGACAATATCTATAAAGCACGCATCAAGATTCTCGTTCAGGCGCTAGGCGCCGATGAATTCGCGCGTCAGGTCGAAGAGGAATGGCTGCGCGTCAAGGACAGCGTATTGAAGCTGCCGGAAGCAGAGGTTGAACGCATACGCGCGTATTTTGCCGATCCTGATTTCGAGAAGCTGCCAGCTTTTTGGCCGGAGTTTGAGACCCAGAAAAAGACCGATGCCGATTTTGGTCGCTGGGTTTGTGCCAATACCGATCCGCATAAGATCGACGGCTATGTTGCCGTGACTATCTCATTAAAAACTGTGGGCGCCGCTCCAGGTGATATTACCGCCGATCAGATGGATGTCGTCGCGGACCTTGCAGACGAATACAGTTTCGGCGAAATCCGTTCGACGCATCGCCAGAACTTGCTACTGCCACATATCCGCAAACAGGATCTTTATCATTTATGGCAACGCCTGAAGGCGGTGAAACTCGCCGAGCCAAATATAGGCCTTATCACCGACATTATTGCCTGCCCAGGTCTCGATTATTGCAATCTCGCCAATGCGCGCTCTATCCCCGTGGCACAGCGCATTTCACGCCGCTTCAGCGATCCAAAGCGTCTGGCGGAAATTGGTGAGCTGCGCCTCAATATTTCGGGCTGCATAAACGCTTGTGGGCATCATCATGTCGGTAATATCGGTATCTTAGGCGTCGATAAAAAGGGCGAGGAATTCTATCAGGTAACGCTGGGTGGTTCCTCGGCCGAGGACATATCGATTGGTAAGATCCTGGGGCCGGCGTTTTCTTATGACGACATTACCGATGCGATCGAGACTGTGATCGATACCTATATCAGTCTGCGGACCGATCCGTCCGAACGCTTTGTTGATACTTATCGCCGTGTCGGTATCGATCCTTTCAAGGAGAAAGTCTATGGCAATCTTAAGGAACGGCGTAGCGCAGCTCAATGAATGGGTGCGTGTGGCAGATGATGCCACGCTGCCCGACGGTGCTAAGATCATCGTCTCGTTGGAGCGGTGGCAAGCCGATCGAGAAACCTTGCGCCAACGAAACTTGGCGGTTGGGATCTCACTGAAGAGTGACCAGTCGCCGTTGCTGATCAAGGATGATCTCGATCAGGTGTCGTTGGTGGCGCTCGAATTTCCGAAATTCACGGATGGCCGTGCCTTTTCCTATGCGCGAGTGTTGCGTGATCGCCTAGGTTATCGTGGTGAGATTCGCGCCTTCGGCCAGGTTCTGCGCGATCAGTACTTGTTCATGCTCCGCTGCGGCATCGATACCGTTGAGCCGCCAACCGAGAAGCGGATTGAAGGTTATGCCGAGGCGCTGAGCGAATTTTCAGTATTTTACCAGTCGACAAGCGATCACCGCGAAACAGTGCTTCGACTGCGCCATGGGATGGCCAAATCCGCTGCGGCTTAGGTGTTATTCAATCGAGAAAGTAAGCTCCACATCTTTGAACCTGCAAGCCTTTCGCAATCTAGCCGGAAGGGAATCTAGATTAAGTTCGATGTGTTGCTTTCCCAGCTTACATCCTTTGTCGCTTGTTTTTTGGCTTCAGCCGTACCAAGGGCCTTATACGTGGCGAGCGCTCGTTCTCGTGCCTTGGCATGGTCGATAACCGGCCAAGGATAATCTCGGCCAAGTCTCACATTGGCCGCGGATAAGTCGCTGAACGCGGCAGCGGCCGGTGCGTGAATGATTTTTGCAGGCAGCTTTGCCAGCTCCGGGACCCAGCGCCGAACATAGGTGCCTTCTGGATCATAGCGGATACCCTGAGTGGTCGGATTGAAGATACGAAAATAGGGTGCCGCGTCGGCGCCTGATCCGGCGACCCATTGCCAATTGCCGGCATTCTGAGCAAGGTCGGCGTCAACCAAAGTATCCCAGAACCATTTCTCGCCTTCGCGCCAATCGATCAATTGGTCTTTGATCAAGAATGAGGCCACGATCATGCGTACTCTGTTGTGCATCCAGCCGGTCGTCCATAATTCACGCATACCGGCATCGACAATGGGATAGCCGGTTAGGCCTTTGCACCATGCCGCAAACTGCTGCGGATTTTCATGAAAAGGAAAGCCATCGAATTGAGCGTTCCAGCTCTGCACCGGTAGGCGCGGGAAGTGATAAAGCAGATGGCTATTGAAATCGCGCCAACCCAGTTCGCGCAAGAAGCCGTTTTCGACTGCCGCGCTATCGCGGGCGAGTTTACGCCACAAATCATGCACGCTGATCTCGCCCCAGGCGAGATGAGGGCTGAGGCGCGAGGTTCCCTCGATATCCGGCCGATCTCGATGCGTGCCGTAATCTGCCAATTTGCCTGTAAGGCGCTGAAACATAGCTTGTGCGCCGGCTTCACCTGGGCGCCATTGCGTGGTCATGCCGGCGGTCCAGGGTGCTCTTTCCTCAAGCGCCGCCGTGTCAATTGAATGGGGCCAGCTGAGTGGCGCGGTGAGCTTGCTTGGTATGGGACAAGGAACGGGCGGCCGATAATTCTCAGCGAGGCGCCGCCAGAACGGTGTGAAGACGCGAAAGGGATCGCCTTTGAGCGTCTTCAAGGCCCAAGGTTCGTGAAGCCGGTTGCCATGATGCTCAACCGTTTCGACACCCGCGGCGCGAAGTGCCGTTACAATTTTTGCATCGACCGAAAGCCCCTGCGGTTCCAGCCGGCGATTGAAATGCAACGCGCCGACCTTGGTTAATTCAGCGAGGCTCATAATCTGATCGAGTGCATCGCCCTGGCGCAAGATCAATCGCGACCCACGGGCTTCAAGGTCGGCAGCTAGCGCCGCCAGGCTGCGACCGCGCCACCATCGCGCGGCGCCGCCGAGGTGCCGCTCGTCGTCGACGAAAAAAGGAATGACAGCTCGGCCTGTCGCCGCCGCGAAAGAGAGTGCCGGATTATCCGCTAACCGCAGATCGCGCCTTAGCCAGACAAGGTTCGGCGGTTCTTTCTTACTCATAGCAACATTATCCTTGAGGTTAATTATCTGACTACGCGTGAGTATATTTGAAGGTTAGTATAGGACTGGACGGTATGGTCGCCTGCGTTTAATTTCTGGCGCCATAACATTCGCGAGCTGTAATCTATGCCCGGGGGACCCAATCTTGTCGTCAGCGGCATTGTGCTCGCCATTGCGATCGCCATCGGTGTCACGGCCAATCTGCAACTGCGCAGGCCATATGAGCGACGCATACATGGCGTGCCCTGGGTTTCCGTTCAATTCGCCGCGGCGGTCATCGTATGCATCTTCATTATGCATATCGTCTCATTGGCGACTGGCCATCAATTCACCGGTCGGGCGCCTTACTGAAACGGCCCAAGTGGGGGTCGCAGCCGATCGAGCTCGGTGGCTGCGGCCGTGGCGCTGAAAGCTAAAGGCGGTTCCACACCCCAGATCGGCCGCGGCCAGGCAATATCTGTTTTGTAGCGGGCGATCACATGCACATGCAGTTGGGGAACAGCGTTACCTAAGGCGGCGACATTTAGTTTATCGGGCTTGAGGAGCACCCTTAATGCGGCGCTTGCCCGTGCGATCTCTGTCATCAGATACTGCTGATTTTGCTCGGTGAGATCTATGATCTCACGCGTATTGGCAACCCGCGGTACCAGGATGAGCCACGGGAAATGGCAATCGTTCATCCGCAGGACGCGACAGAGCGGCCAATCGCCCAGCAGCAACGTGTCTGCAGACAATTGCGGATGTAGCGTAAAGGTGTCGTCGCGCAAAATCCTTCTCCTTATCGATCCTGCGGTGAACGCAGCCTTGTTTTCGAATCCAGAAACGGGGCAAATTAGCACGAATTTCGACCCCACGGGGATAGCTGATGAAACCGGTACATATTGCCCTGGCACTTCTCGTAGCGGCGCTGTGGGGAATCAATTTCGTTGCCATCAAGATCGGGCTGAAGGATTTTCCACCTTTTCTGCTGTCGGCGATGCGCTTTATCGCGGTCGCTCTTCCGATGTTGTTTTTCGTCGGCAAGCCTTGTGTTGGCTGGCGATGGGTCTTGTCCATCGGCGTTGTTCTGGGGATCGTGAAATTCGGCCTGCTTTTCCTGGGTATGGATCTTGGCATGCCCGCGGGCCTCTCATCGCTCGTCTTACAGGCGCAGGCCTTGTTCACTGTCGCTTTCGCGATGCTGTTTCTTGGCGAGCGACTCCGGGGCGTGCAAGTTGTCGGCATTGCGTTGGCGGCGGGTGGTCTCACCTTGATCGGCATCGAGCGGGCGCAAGAAACCAGTCTGATCGGCCTTGTGC
>CAYOYT010000141.1:0-4773 GCA_964408245.1 uncultured Dongia sp.
GTCTGCGGCTTCTTAGTCTGACGGACAAGGGTGCGGAAGTGGAGCGGCGCCTCCCCGAGGACCAGCGCGCGCTGGTGGCCCGGGCCTACAAGGCAGCCGGCGCCGAGGCGGTGGAAGGGTTCAAAAAAGTGCTCCTTGGCCTCATCAATGAAGAGGATCGCAGCCGCTTTCGCATGCAGAATCCTGCCGGACACGCGCCGGGCTCGACGCCCGGGTCGAGTTCGAGCGGCACGGGTTCCGGCGGCACCAGTTCTGGCGGCACCAGTTCTGGCGGCACGAGCTCTGGCGGACCGCGCTGAGCCATGAACGACAACGCTCATATCCTGGTTGTCGATGACGACAAGCGTCTGCGCGATCTCATCGGGCGCTATCTGGGTGAGCAGGGATTCCGCGTTACCGTGGCGCTCAACGCCATGGATGCACGGGCGAAGCTGAAGAGTATTGCTTTCGACCTTTTGGTGCTCGACATCATGATGCCGGGCGAAAGTGGGCTCGATCTCACACGTGCTTTGCGGCAGGACAGTAGCGTGCCGATCCTGCTGCTGACCGCCATGGGCGAAGTTCAGGATCGTATTAACGGATTGGAGACGGGGGCGGACGATTATCTGGGCAAGCCATTCGAGCCCAAAGAATTGGTCTTGCGTATCAATTCGATCCTCAAACGTGCGCAGCCGCGCAAGGCACCGCCACCGGCCGCGGCTGGTACGGTCAAGTTCGGTACCTTTGCCTTCGAGCTCGAGCGCCGGCGCCTTTATAAGAGTGGCGAGATCGTGCACCTGACGGACGGCGAAAGCGAGCTTCTTACCATGCTGGCGCGGCGTGCTGGTCAGCCGGTCAGTCGCGACGACTTGCAGACAAGACCTGCCAGTGAAAATGAAGATATGGCCTCAGATACGCCGGAGCCCAGTGGTATCGCGGAAACCGGTGTCTCGCGCCTCATTGATGTGCAAATGACGCGGCTCCGGCGCAAGATCGAGGACGATCCGCGCTTTCCGCGCTACCTTCAAACCATACGCGGTATCGGTTATATCCTCAGGCCAGATTGAAATGTCATGAACACACTGCTGCAGGATTGGCTGATCGGGATGGAGCGCGTGCTACCGCGCTCGTTGCTCGGCCGCTCAATCCTCATCATCGTGACGCCGATCGTGCTGTTGCAGGTAATCTCGGCCTGGGTGTTCTATGATAGCCATTGGAACACTGTGACCAAGCGCTTGGCGCAATCGGTCGCCGGCGAGATCGGCGCTGTTACGCGGCTGATGCCGCGGCCCGGCAGCGCGCCGAACGACAACGAAGTGGCGATAAAGTCACTCTTCGCAACAGCCAAGAACGATCTGGGCTTAGCGCTTGATTTCAAGCCAGGTGAGATCTTGCCCAATGATCCCACCATTATGCGCCAGAATCTGGTCGACCGGCAGCTTGCCAAGGCATTGGAGGATCTGGTCGAGCGGCCTTTTATTATCGATAGTCGCAGCCTGGAGAAATATATCGAAATCCACGTACAGCTGGCAGATGGTGTGCTGCATGTCGTGGTATTGCGTCGACGCTTGTTCAGCTCGACGACCTATGTCTTTCTGCTGTGGATGGTCGGCACGTCACTGGCGCTGCTGGCAGTTGCCACGCTCTTCATGCGCAACCAGGTGAAGCCGATCAAGCGTCTCGCCCAGGCCGCCGACGATTTCGGCAAAGGACGCGAGGTAGAGGATTTCCGAACGCAGGGCGCCACCGAAGTGGTGCTCGCCGGTCAAGCCTTCAACCAGATGCGCAATCGCATCCGCCGCCAAATCGCGCAGCGCACAGAGATGTTGGCTGGGGTCAGCCACGATTTGAGAACGCCACTCACGCGCATGAAGCTGCAACTCGCTATGATGGGTGACAATCCAGAGACCGCCGACCTCAAGAAAGATGTCGCTGATATGGAGCGCATGATCGGTGCTTATCTCGCCTTTGCCCGCGGCGAGGGTATGGAGCAGCCGGCGCCGACTGATCTTGCCGATGTGGTGGCGGATGTTGCAGGCGATGCGCGGCGACAGGGTGCGAAGATCGATCTCACGCTGCCGGAGCGTAGCGTTGTGGTGCCATTACGGCGCGATGCCTTTCGTCGCGCACTTGATAACGTTATCGGCAATGCGCATCGCTATGCTGGGGCGATTGACGTTACCCTAGCCTTAAAGCCAAGGCATGTTGAAGTGATGGTCGATGACGATGGTCCCGGCATTCCGGCCGAGGCGCGCGAGGACGTCTTCAAGCCGTTCTTCCGTCTCGAACAATCTCGCAACCAGGAGACTGGCGGCACGGGTCTAGGCCTTACCATCGCGCGTGATATTATCCGCGGTCACGGTGGAGATCTCGTTCTATCCGATGCACCAGGTGGTGGCCTGCGGGCCGTCCTGCGATTACCGCTCTGAGGAGCAAACAGTGGCGGCGCGTCACGATGACAATACAGTCTTCGTACTAACAGTATGATCTCAGCCCTATTCCTGAGACACCAGCTCGAGCATCTGACGCGCCGTGCGGCGGATATGGCGCTCTTTAATTGAGGCGTTCATGAAACGGTTGAGCGCGCTGGCAAGAAGGGGCGCTAGATTGGGCTTTGCTAAACTAAGTCTCTCGGCCGCTAGCAAGGTCTTTATCAGATGTGCCGAAATGATAAAGCGCCCGCGACCATGATCGAGCAACCTGACCCGCATCTCGTGCCAGAAAGTCCCGCAATCCTTTACCTGATAGCGCGCCACCACAGATTACGGATCGACGAAAGCGTTGTTGCGGCCGATGAAGCAGGCGAGTTGTAGCAGGATCGCCGGCCATAGTTCCGGCACCAGCGCTGCGACCTGCAGGCCGGTCTCGGCGAAAGTAAGTGCATGCGTGAGGTCCAGCCAGCTGGCATTTTCAGAGAGGCGCTGGTTGACGCTCCAGAAGCGCTCTTCATCGGCATGGAGCAATTGCCAGGCAGCCGCCTGCAGGAGCGCGGTGAGGATTACTTGCGGGCTGGCAGTTGACGACCAGCCGCGCACCATCGCCATGGTCGACTTAGCCGAGCCCCGCAGCAGCTGATCGGCGGCGATGCTGTTGATTTCTTCATCAGCGTTGCCCCAGCGCGCGAGTTCATCGGCATAGGTACGAAATTCAGGCAGTAGATCGTCGCGCTGGCCGTAGGATAGCCCCCGCACATAAGCGCTGAGCAGCGGTTCGGTGACTGTCGGTCCGAGCGTGGTGACAAGATCCATTGTCTTTACGGCATAGATCAAGGCATGGCCGAAATCAGTGTAATGAGCGAGTGCGACTGTTGCAAGAATGCGCCGCCAATCGTCGTTCGAGAGCGGTACGGCAAGGCCGCCGCGCATAAGCCTTAAGACCATTGGCTCGTCTTGTGTCTCGATAGCTGCGGCAAACCTTGCCTCGTCCCAGTTATCCTTACCGCTAGCAAAAGGATAGTGTGTGCGGTCGCGCACATCGTCGGAAAGATGGGCGAGAATTTCACCCAGCGCCACAAGCCTGTCTTCCGCCGGCGCGTTCTGCGCCAGAATCAGCCAGTCAGGGGCCGCGCCGATCGCATGGGTGGTGCCGAACTCCATTCGATCGCTGGCCCAGATGAGAGCGTGGCGCACAGTATCGAGTGGGTCGAGCTTCAAATGCATCAGCCGCGCGATCTCACGACACTGGCGCTGGGCGTCATCATCATGGAGTGCTTTCTCGAGGCCGACGAGTATCTCTTGGCGGCGCGTTGCGGCATCGACCACTGTATATCAATTTCAATTCGAGCATCTTTTCGGCGGACGGGAAAGCGGCGCAGCTTGTCACCGCCAACCAGCGTTTCGCCACTCACCAGATCGAATTTCCAATTGTGCCAATGGCAGGTGAGGACGCAGCTCTCGGAATCGCTACTTAAGGTGCCTTCGCGCAAGGGATAGCCTTCATGCGGGCAGCGATTGACGCAGGCGAAGATGCCCGCTTTTGTTTCTATCAGCAGGATCTGCCGACCTTCATGCCGAACCACTAGCTTGCCAGTGGTTGCCAGCTCACTGGCCGCCGCCACGTCGATCCACGCCATCGCAATGCCTCCTCAAAAAGTCATGCTCTGGTCGGAAATTAAAAAAGTAAATACTTATTAAATTCAGTAAAGGCGACCACCATTGGGGATGTCGCGTGTCGGGCTGATCAACACCACCTCGCCGTTTTCGTCGGGAAAGCCCAGCACCAATACCTGGGACATCAACTTACCGATCTGCTTGTGTGGGAAGTTGGTGACAGCCGCAACCTGGCGCCCCACCAATTCCGCGAGCGTGTAATGCTCCGTAATCTGGGCGGAGGATCGCTTTACGCCAATCTCGAGACCGAAATCGATATTGAGCTTATAAGCTGGCCGCCGCGCCTCGGGATATGGCTCCGCCGCCACGATCGTGCCGATGCGGATATCAACCTTGCGGAAATCGTCATAACTGATCTCAGCGGCGACAGGCTCGAAAGCGGCTGGCATGGGTGAGAAATCCGGGATCGGGTCGCCCGAAGGCGGCGGATCACTCCGCCGCCTTCTTGGCCAGTTCGGGTTTCCAGCGCAAGATCGGCTGACGCGCCGCCAATGTTTCGTCGAGGCGCCGCCGCGGTGTGTGATAGGGCGCTCCCTGAAAGTAGCCAGCATCGCCGCTCTTGGCGCGTTGAGCGAGGCCCTGTACCACCTCGATGTAACGATCAAGCCCGATCTTGCTTTCGGTCTCGGTCGGCTCCATCAGCAAAGCCCCATGGACAACCAGGGGGAAGTACATGGTCATCGGG
>CAYOYT010000141.1:4783-6369 GCA_964408245.1 uncultured Dongia sp.
ATCATCGCCTTGGCAAAATCGAGCGTGGTGACACCCGTGCCATCGAGGAAGTCGTCGTTGAAAAGAGCTTCATGCATGCAGGTGCCTGGGAAGGCTGTCGATAGATCGCCGCGCAGGCTGGCCTGCAGGTAGTTCGCGTTGAGCACGGCATCGCCCGAGACCTGCCGTAATCCGTCGGCGCCGTGGCTTAGGATGTAGGAAAGTGCGCGCGTGAACATGCCCATTTGGCCATGGAAGCCTTTGAGGCGGCCGAAAGCCTTGCCGCTGTTATCGTGCTCGACCAGATCGAAGCCGTTCTTTCCGTGAGTCACATAGGGAAGTGGCGCAAAAGGCGCTAAAGCTTCGGAAAGTACCACCGGCCCTGAACCCGGACCGCCGCCGCCATGAGGTGTCGAGAATGTTTTGTGAAGATTGATATGCATCGCATCGACGCCAAGATCGCCTGGGCGCACGCGGCCGACGATGGCGTTGAAATTGGCGCCATCGCAATAAAAATAGCCACCGGCACCATGGATCGCATCGGCGATGTCGATGATGTCGTTCTCGAACAAGCCACAGGTATTGGGATTGGTGATCATCGTCCCGGCCACGTCCGGCCCGAGCTTTGCCTTGAAGGCGGCGAGATCTACCCGGCCGCGCGCGTCGGCTGGTACTGGATCGACTTCATACCCAATCGCGGCGGCGGTCGCAGGATTCGTACCATGGGCCGATTCTGGGACGAGGATGCGCTTGCGCGCATCACCCTTGGCAAGATGGGCCGCCCGGATCGTCAGCATGCCGCAAAGCTCGCCATGCGCACCGGCTGCGGGCGACATGGCGATGGCCGACATGCCAGTCAAGGTCTTCAGCCAGTGTGCGAGTGTGTCGATGATCTCCAATGCGCCCTGCACGGTTGAAATCGGCTGCATGGGATGAAGATCGGCAATGCCGGGAAGCCGCGCAATCTTTTCATTAAGACGCGGGTTGTGTTTCATTGTGCAGGAGCCCAGCGGATAGACAGACATGTCGATCGCATAATTTTTCTGGCTGAGCTTGGTGTAATGGCGCACGACCTGGCTTTCGCCCAAGCCCGGTAGGCCAACCTCACCTTTGCGCTTCATGCCGCCTAGGCGTTCCTTGTGCTGCGGAACCTTTGGGAGATCGACGCCGGAGCGGCCCGGCGCGTCCATCTCGAAAATCAGTGGCTCTTCGATCTGCAGACCGCGATTGCCAGAGATGGTGTTCGTCAGGGGATTGGGTGTGGTCATTTCAGCACCTCTTTGAGACCGGCTTCGAGAGCGCTCATTTCCGTCTCAGTGGTAAGTTCAGTCGCGGTGACGAGCAGTAGATTCTCTGCCGCTTTATCTTTGACGAGGCGAGCGACCGGGACGCCGCCGAGGATCCGGCGCTTGGCCAATTCCTCGATCACTTGAATCGCGGGCTTGGGCAATTGCAGCGTGAATTCGTTGAAGAAGCTGTCGTTGATGAGTTTGACACCGGGAATGGCCGCAAGGCGATCGGCTAGAACACTGGCATTGGCATGGTTGAGTCGTGCCAGATGATTGAGCCCTGTTTCGCCAAGCAGCGACATGTGGATGGTGAAGGCG
>CAYOYT010000142.1:0-6351 GCA_964408245.1 uncultured Dongia sp.
CCTTTCGGTAGATCAGCAAAGATGATAGTTACTACAGCTGTCGGAGAGCTTTAGCGACAGACAAGATTTTCTGCTCGTGTGTGCTAGTAAGCTGGGTTTTTTTACGACGACCTTCGAGGTGATTTTGCGCAAAAACTGAGTTCGTCAATGAATATCGGCTCCACGATCGTGCACGACAACCAATTTCCCAGGCAGTGACGATAACTGACGACTGCTCCGAAAGGGCGGCATGCCCAACGCGCCACAATCTTCCTCTCATTTACTCGGGCTCAGCGGGGCTGAGGCAGAAGCGCGTTTAACGCGCGAGGGCGCTAACGAGCTGCCCCAAGCTAAACGACGTACACCGCTTCACATCACTCTCGACGTTGTTCGCGAACCCATGTTAGCTCTATTGATTGGCGGGGGTGGCGTATATCTCTCGCTTGGAGATGTGAAAGAAGCCATCATTCTTCTGACCTTCGCCTGCCTATCAATGCTCATCACAGTGGTGCAAGAGGCGCGAACAGAGCGTGTTTTAGAAGCTCTTCGGGATTTGACGAGCCCCCGCGCACTGGTCATCCGCGATGGTGAAAGAAAACGTATCGCCGGTCGTGAGGTCGTTCGAGGGGACCTTATCGTTTTCGCTGAGGGCGATCGTGTGCCTGCGGACGCGCACCTTATAGAAACCCAAGACCTCGAGGCGGACGAATCGCTGCTGACGGGCGAGTCCATGCCCGTTCGCAAGTCGATAGAAGGCGGTTCGTTACAAATCCAACCGCGGCCGGGCGGTAACGATCTTCCCGTTGTATTCTCCGGCTCGCTGATCGTGCGCGGCTCGGGGATCGGCGAAGCAATCGCCACGGGTCCAAAGAGCGAGATCGGCAGGATTGGCCAATCGCTTAGCACGCTTGAGCTGACAGCACCCCGTTTGCAAACTGAAACCCGCAAGCTCGTCGGGATATTTGCGCTGATTGGCGGTATAGTTAGTGTGCTGGTCGTAATCCTCTATGGGGCATCGCGCGGCGGCTGGCTCGACGCAATCTTGGCTGGTATCGCGGTTGGGATGTCCATGTTGCCTGAAGAGTTTCCGGTCGTTCTTACAGTCTTCATGGCGATGGGTGCGTGGCGCATCTCGAAGGCCCGTGTACTGACGCGGCGCGCCGCTGCGATCGAGGCCCTCGGCTCGGCAACAGTGCTTTGCACTGATAAGACCGGTACGCTCACTGAGAACCGCATGACAATCGCCGCATTACGATTGCTGAGCGGAGCCGCATTTCAGGTAGGCCCTTCTCCTCAGCTATTGCCCCCGGCTGTTCATGACCTGATCTCTTGCGGCGTGCTGGCAAGCGCGCTCGAGCCATTCGACCCGATGGAGAAAGCTTTTCACGAGCTGGCGAAGCGCGACCTTCAAGCGTCGCAGGTCATTCCAAGTTCTGATCGGACGCTGGTCAGAACATATGCGTTGCGGCCCGAACTTCTCGCCATGTCGCAAGTCTGGAAAGGGACCAGTGCTGGAGACAATCTTTTTGTCGCAACGAAGGGTGCGCCGGAGGCGATCGCCGATCTCTGCCATTTGATACCGAAGGAACGCGCGGTGCTCACTAGTTCTGTGGATGAAATGGCTGCAGCGGGACTTCGCGTGCTTGGCGTGGCGCGAGCATCATTCAAAGGGTCAGTACTTCCGGTATCTCAACATGATTTTGCCTTCGAGTTTATTGGTCTGGTCGGACTTGCCGATCCATTGCGGCAGAGCGTGCCGGCCGCGGTGGCTGACTGCCGATCGGCGGGTATTAAAGTAATCATGATCACTGGGGACTACCCGGCAACAGCCCGCGCCATCGCGCGTCAGGCCGGTCTCAGCGGAAATGACCTGGTGACTGGCGACGAACTTGCCGATTTGAGTAACGAACAACTCGCTACACGCGTGCGGACGGCGACCGTTTTTGCCCGGATCATGCCCGAACAGAAGCTACGGATCGTCAAGGCGCTAAAGGAAAATGGCGAGATTGTCGCGATGACTGGCGACGGTGTGAACGATGCGCCTTCACTCAAGTCAGCGCATATCGGCATCGCGATGGGTGGACGCGGTACGGACGTCGCACGTGAAGCGTCATCGATTGTGCTTCTAGACGACGATTTCGGCTCGATCGTCAGAACAATCCGTCTCGGTCGCCGCATTTATGACAATCTGCGCAAGGCGATGAGCTTTATTCTTGCGGTGCATGTGCCCATCGCGGGGCTAGCACTCTTGCCACTCATTTTTGGCCTGCCAATCCTATTTGGCCCAATGCATATTGCATTCCTCGAAATGGTGATCGACCCTGTTTGCTCCCTCGTTTTCGAGGCAGAAACCGAGGAACGCAATGTCATGCGTCGCCCTCCACGTAATCCGGCTGAACCGCTATTCTCCGGTGCAATGATCGCCTGGAGTCTACTGCAGGGCGCGTTTGTGTTTGCGCTCGTGGCAGCAATCTTCGTGGTGGCGCTGGAACGCGGCATGCCGGAAGATGAAGTGCGTGCTCTGACTTTTTTCTCATTGGTAGCTTCAATCGTCGCACTCATCTTCGTGAACCGGTCTACCAGCGCGTCGCTTATCATCGCGATCCGTCGCCCGAACTCTACGCTGGCTTTCGTGCTCTCCATTGTCGCCGCAACACTCGCCTTAACTCTGCTTTGGCCCTTGGCCCGCGGGCTATTCCGGTTCGGGCCGCTCAATGTCGGTGACTTGGCACTGTCGCTCGGTGCCGGCACCACTGTTCTTGTCGTGCTGGAACTACTTAAACCCCTGTGGCGCGCATTGTTTGCAAACCGTCTGAATATCCCGAACGCAACACAGGCCTAGGTGCATTTCGACCGGCGGATGACAGCCCGATGCTCACAGATGCATGTATTCAACATGGTCAGCGCCCACATTCTAGGAGTAGATAATGCGAAGAATGAAAGCGGCCATCTTCGTCGAAACCGGCCGGATTGTGCTGGATGAAAAACTGATTCCTGATGTTGGACCGCTGGACGCGCTGATTCGGATCACCACGACAACGATTTGTGGTACGGACATCCACATACTGAAGGGCGAGTATCCGGTCGAAAAAGGATTGACCGTTGGCCACGAACCTGTCGGCGTTATCGAGAAACTCGGCTCCGCCGTTGAGGGATTCAACGAAGGCCAGCGGGTCATAACGGGCGCAATCATGCCAAGCGGCTCCAGCAATGCTTGTCAGTGCGGCCGCTCTTTTCAAGATGGACACGGCACGCGCCACGGCTGGAAGCCAACGGGCGGCTGGAAGTTGGGCAACACAATCGACGGCTGCCAGGCTGAGTATGTGCTTGTCCCCAACGCGATGGGAAACTTGACGTCAGTACCGGACACTCTCACCGACGAACAGGTACTGATGTGTCCGGACATCATGTCGACTGGGTTCAGCGGCGGGGCGTTCCTGCGGTCCGATCAAACTGCAGCCGGGTCATTCTCCCTGGTCCAGAGGAGCTCCGTCCCGTCGCTCCACATGCGATGCATGATCACGGCTACCGACGGGCCAAAGCGAAGACACCATTTTGTAGACCGCGGCGCCAGGCCACGTTTATCGCCCAAACCTTCAACCAGGACCATTTTGTCACTCGGGTCAGCATCACATGAGCCGCTTCGTAGAGCAGCGTTCGCATCGCGCCGTCGCCGTAACAATGAGATCCGGCCAATGCGGTTACTCTCGCTCGACTGATTCAGGCGGGGCGTAACGGCAACAACAAGCTCACGGTCAACAGCGGTAATAGTACGCTCGAAGGGGATAAGCGACGTCGCAATACCGCGGCTTCTAATGTTGCGGACATAGGGCTGGCAGTGATCAGCGGTTGCGATTACGCCAATGAGATCGGATGGCGAGGATTACGAATGCGGCAGAAAAGATGGACCAGAGAGCTCCGCCGGATGTGAGATTGTCGCCTTCAGGTGTCACGCAGCTTGAAAGAGCTTGGTCGATGCAATCTCGCCATTTCCAGTATCGCTCGTAGAATAGCCAAGCGAAGCACAATGCGAGGGCTGTGAAGAAGATGGGAAGAACGTGTTTCATGGTAGACGCGTTTGTTGCAGGTTTCAGGGAAGAAGCTCATCGAGGTGTCGATTGGACCAACTGAGCGCGCTCGGCGATCAGATTATCTATCTCAAACGTCCCATTGTCGAGGAAACGGGTCACCACCTCCCAACCGTTCAGGCTATAGTTGACGGTCTTGGCCGGGTCACCCCGCGGCGGCAGCTGGGCATGGAAAGTCTGAGCGCATTCAGGTCCACGATAAGCGGCTTTGTGCGTATCTGACGGACCCCACAGCGTCGGGCTGGCGGCAGACCTTAGGTATCTCCTTTACCAGTAAAGCGCGCCGATACGCTCTAGGAGCTCGGTAGTCATCGCCGCAGGCTGAGATTGACGCAGATCTCAGAACTGACGACGCACATGGCCCCTACAGCCAGCCGCAATGGCGTGACACGTGCGATAGAGGACGCCATCGCCCCGTGTATCCATCGGCGTGCAGGTAGCCGCGGATGATGAGGTCGGCACGAGCTTCCGCCAGGGCTGCTTCTGCGACTAGGCGAGCCGCACACTCGCTCCCCTCTTACGCCCAGGCAGCGGTGAGTGTTGGGGCCAGCGCCTGTTTTGTTGCGTCATCCATATTAAGTTGACCGAGCGGTGGCGGATTGAATGAGGCCATGGCCTCGCGCAGCAATTCGACATTGCTTGCTGTCGCGCGTCATCTGTCATCTTTAGAAATATTTGGAGGCTTGAAACCAAAGTCTTTCCCCAATCGCCTAAGTCTAGCTAAGGCAACTTAAGATAATCTAAGCATCAAAAAAAGATTAACTCACTCACCCATCCTTTCTTGTGTTGCCGCTTAGCTCCTCGCGAAAACATCAATGGAAAGAATTCTCATGCTTACAACTTCTAAACGGTTTTTTGAGGTCGGAGATCTAACCGCCACGCTAATTTTTACGTCAGGGGAGTGATGGCGATGAATCGTACTGACACAAGCGTCTCCCGATTGGATCTTCTCGATCGCCGCGAGGATACTCTCATTAGCACGAGCTATGCTGGATATGGATCTCATAACCCAGCAACCAGCGACACGTCACGAGGCGAAGAGGTATTGGGTGAGCGGATGTTGCCCTCTCTTTTTACTAACAATGAGGACCACATCGATTTCAACAATGTCGTTAAAGGCACTTACAAGCCTGATACGGCTAAAGATGCTTTGGACGGGGATGATGTCGTCTACATGGCGACAAGCGTAGCTGAGCTCAGCGAAGCGGGCTTAGAGAAATCAGAACTGCACGGTGGTAATGGCAATGATAAAATTTACGGCAGAGATCTTGATGATGTGCTCTTCGGCGATGGCGGAGAAGATCTTCTTAAGGGCGGCAACGGAAACGATCAGCTTTTTGGGGGAACCAGCAACGATGTGATGTATGGCGACAATGGCCAGGACAGTCTTAATGGCGGGAATGGTAACGATACAATTTTTGGCGGCAATGGGGCCGACTATCTTTTAGGCGGGGATGGCGATGATTCTATTTTTGCCGGCGAAGGTGAAGGCGAAAGTGGCAGCGGCGGCAGCATATTTGGTGAAGAAGGCAACGACTACGTCGTCGGCGGTAACGCACATGATATGATACTTGGCGGCGACGGAGATGATGTAATTTCGGGTGGTGCCGGGAACGACGATCTCTACGGCGAAGATGGGGAGGATAAAATTGAGGGCGGATCTGGCGATGAGTGGATCTACGGCGGTGCCGATGATGATGAAATTTCGGGGGGTTTTGGAAATGACGTTCTCAGCGGCGAAGATGGCAATGATATTGAGAAAGGTGGCGCGGGTGATGATCACCTTGACGGTGACGACGGCAACGACATATTAGCCGGTGGTGAGGGAAAGGATTTTCTTTTCGGGGGCAGTGGCAACGACATATTAGTTGGTGATAACGAAGAAGATGTCCTAATTGGTGGTTACGGCAATGACATCCTGATGGGGGGAAGTGGCGACGATACAATAATGGGTGGAAGCGGAAGTGATCAATTGTCCGGTTACACAGGCTCCGACACTTTTATTTTCTCCTGGGTAGACAAAACTAAAAGCTTGGCGGCTTGCGATGTTATTTTAGATTTCCAGGATGGAATTGATCAGATGCAGTTTGTTGACTATAATTACGGTGAGCTGAAGATTCAGAACATCGGCCAGAACTGTGTCATTTCTGATAAATCGACGGGTGATTATCTTGTCGTTATCAGTAATGCGGCTGGGCTAATTAACCAGGATGATATTTTCTAATCCTCGATCGCTCCTATTTCGATAGCATTTAGATCGCCCGCTGGCCTTTGCCAGCGGGCG
>CAYOYT010000143.1:0-6347 GCA_964408245.1 uncultured Dongia sp.
ATTACCACAAGGAAGTCGGCGCCTAAGCCACGCCATCATCGCGAAAAATGAAAGATGCGGGGAGGGAATGCTCCCCGCATTTTCTTTTGGCACAAAAAGAACAAGGTATTTCGTCATACCTTCAAATTGACTGCGATGAAATGATCTCGGCCGTCTCGGCTCACCAACATAACTAGGACTGGTTTGTCGCTCTTCTTCACTGCCTCGGCGAGACGCGTAATTTCAGCCGGTTGTGTGACGTCGCTATTACCAATCCGCTCGATCACGTCGCCAGGTTTAACGCCTTGATCGACGAGGGGCGAATCTTCTGTGAGGTCGATGATGACCACGCCCTTCGTCTGGTCATCTAGATTGAAGGCCTGGCGCGATTCTGGTGTCAGTGCCGCAAGTTTGGCTCCGAGCACGGCACTTTCTGAGCCATCCTCATCAGCAGCACCGCCATTGTCGTTAGCAGCGACTTTTTCCGACTTTAGCTTGCCGATCTCGACCGCTATCTCCTTTTCATGACCGTCGCGCAGAATATCAAGCGTCACCTGCGAGCCCGGTTCGGCATCGGCGACGAGACGCGGCAAATCCCGCATCTCTGTCACCTTGGTACCGTTGAAACCCAGGATGACATCGCCTGACTTCAAATCTACCTTGGCGGCCGGAGAGGTTGGATCGATGTTGGCGACGAGCGCGCCCTTGGGTTCGTCAAGGCCCAAGCCCTGCGCTAGTTCCGGCGTCACTTGCTGGATTTCGACGCCAAGCCAACCGCGCTCAATCGAGCCCTTCTCGCGCAATTCGGCCACTACGGTTTTGGCAAGATTACTGGGAATGGCGAAGCCTATACCCACCGAACCGCCGGAGGGCGAGACGATCGCTGTGTTGATACCGACAACATGACCATTCATATCAAACGTCGGGCCACCAGAATTACCTTGGTTGATGGCCGCATCAATCTGCAGGAAATCGTCGAACGGACCTTCGTGGATATCGCGGCTTCTAGCTGAGACAATACCGGTCGTGACAGACCCACCGAGGCCGAAAGGATTGCCGACGGCTAGCACCCAATCGCCCACACGCGCCTTATCGGAATCGCCCCAAGCCACAAAAGGAAGTGGCCCCTTCGCCTCGACTTTAAGCAATGCTAGATCCGTCTTCGGGTCGGTGCCGATAAGTTTGGCTGGGTATTCCGCGCCTTCCGGCAGAGTCACAGTGATATCGCTTGAATCCTCGATGACATGGTTGTTGGTGACGATATAGCCAGCCGGATCGATGACGAAGCCCGACCCCAGCGAGGTTGCCTTGTGTATCTGCTTGTGGCCACCATCCTGCTGCTCCTCGAACTGACGAAAGAGATCACCAAAGGGTGAGCCTTTCGGGAAATTGAATGGCATTTCCGGGCTGTCGACCTCCGCTACTTTGCGTGAGGAAGAGATATTGACGACGGCCGGCGTCACCTTGGCGGCGAGATCGGCAAAGCTCTCAGGCCGCAACTGATCGGCGCTTACCTGGTCGGCTTTGGCTTCGGCGACATGAGCCAGGCTCAAGGCCGGTGGAATGAAAGCAAGCGCCCCCATGAACAAGGCAACTCGGCCAACGTTCGCGAATAGCCGCCCACAATTATTCTCGCCACGGCCACTTTCGATCGCTTGAGACACTTGAACAGGAACTTTCTCGGTCATTTCTTTCTCTCCAATCTCCGACCCGCTCGGGGCCGTGTTGGTAGAGATCCTGTTCCTGCCGTGTCACAGGGCCATGTCAGCCGCCGGGCTATTTTGCAACGCTTTGCGACGGGAGCGTGACTTGTTACAAAACGTTACCAAATAGACTGGCACGGCTGAACATCCACGGATAAATCTCATCCATGAGCGAAAAGACACCCCATATCCTGATCGTCGATGATGATCACGAGATCCGCGATCTCCTGTCACGGTTCCTCGAAAAGCACGGCTTCCGCTGTACCCAGGCAGCAGACGGACGGGGCATGCGGCGCGTTCTTGCCGATGCGAAGATCGACTTGCTCGTTCTTGACGTTATGATGCCAGGGGAAACCGGCCTACAGCTTTGTGCCCAGCTTCGCGCTGACCACAACACTGCTTTGGCGCGCCTGCCCGTCATCATGCTGACCGCCGCCGGCGAGGAGACTGACCGTATTATCGGTCTCGAAATGGGCGCCGACGATTATCTTCCAAAGCCCTTTTCTCCGCGTGAATTGTTGGCCCGCATCCGTGCTGTCTTACGACGCGGCAGCTACGAGGCGCCGGTGGGCAGCGAACCGGTTCACTCGCTGACTTTCGACGCTTGGCGCATCAATCTCTCCGGCCGGCGCGTCATCGGACCCCAAGGGGAAGTAGAATTGTCAACCGGTGAGTTTGACCTGCTTGTAGCACTTGCCGAGCGGCCACAGCGCGTGCTTTCACGCGATCAGCTTCTCGATCTCACCAAGGGACGCACTGCCCAGCCTTTCGATCGCAGCATCGACGTACAGATCGGACGCCTGCGCAAGAAAATTGAAATCGACCCCACTCAACCGCGCGTCATCACCACTGTGCGCGGTGGCGGCTACATGTTCGCCGCCAAGGTGACACGGGAAATCAGCCCAGCATGAGCCGCCGCATCATCCCGGACAGTATTATCGCCTGGATGCTCCTGATCTTGGTGGCTGGCGTGCTAGCAAGCCAAGCCATCACCGTCCTGCTTCACAATCTCAATCGCAACCAGATGCTTTTGCATCTCGAAGATCAGCGCGCAGCCGAACGTATCACGGCCCTGGTCATTTTCCTCGACCACACATCGCCACCGCTGCGGCGCGGCGTAGCTATAGCGATGAGCGGTCCTTCTCTTGATGCTCGCGCCTCAGACCACCCACTCGTCGCCACGACCCAGGCACCGCGTGAGTTAGCGTCGCTCACTTCCGCTATCGTTGACCACCTGAAGAACGTCAATTGGCGCGAAATACGCATCGGTATCGGTCAATCAAGTGAAAAAGAACGCATGAATGAGGTGATTCCGATTCGCGTCGCCATTGGCCTATCCGATGGTTTTTGGCTGAATTTCCAGTTTCCCATGGTCGCAAGCCTTCCTTGGGTGTCGCCGCAATTACTAAGTCTTACCGCGGGCGCCGTCATCGCCGTGCTGGTCCTCTGCCTTTATGCGGTCCTCCGTCTCATGCGTCCGCTCGAGCGGTTGACAAAAGCCGCAGAATCCCTCGGGCGCTCGGGCACGATGCAGCAGATTCCTGAGACCGGTGTCGGTGAGGTGCGCCGCGCCGCAAATGCCTTTAACAAGATGCAGGCCCGTATCAGCCGCCTCATCGAAGATCGACTACAGATGATTGCCGCCATCTCGCACGATCTCAAGACGCCGATCACGCGTCTGCGCTTACGCGCCGAACTGATGGATGACGAAGAGATGCGCGGCAAGCTTCTCAAAGATCTCGCTGAGATGGAGGCTATGATCGGCTCAACTCTCGCTTTCGCGCGTGAGGAGGGTAATCCGGAGCCAACACGCCGTATCGATTTGCGAGAACTTGTCAAGGAAGCGGGCGAGCATCAGCCAGCGATGCGTCTGGGCATCGCCGGTGCAGGGCCCTGGGAGATTGCGGCCCAGCCTTTGGCCTTGAAGCGCGCACTCGCCAATCTTATCGACAACGCCGTCAAGTATGGCGACGAAGCTGCCGTCAGTCTTTCGCGCAGCTTGGATGGGCAGAATAATCCGCGGTTTGAGATCCGTGTGGACGATCGCGGGCCTGGCATCCCGATAGCAGAAATGGACCGAGTCTTTCGCCCTTTCTATCGCCTTGAAGGCTCACGTAACCGCGATTCCGGTGGCACCGGACTTGGCCTTGCGATCGCCCGCAATGCCATCCTTGCACAAGGCGGTGAAATTGAACTCCGCAATCGTCTAACGCCCAATGGCAGCATTGCCGGCCTCACCGCGCATGTCGTTCTACCCGCTTGACGACCTTTTATTCCGCGATTTCGCGGTTGTTCCAAACCATTTGAGTCTTAGGTCGCACTGCGTCCATTCGCTCCCAATCAAACATGTAATCGCGCGTGATAGGCGTTGCTTGAATACCGCGCGAAAGCTGCATCTGGAAGACCATATTGTAGTCATAGCGAAATGACAGCTCGCAGCCGATCAAATAAAATTCCCACATACGACAGAAGCGTGCGTCATAGAGCGCGCAGATCGTGGCACGGTTCACCTCGAAATTTGCCCGCCAATGTCGTATGGTCTCGGCATAATGGACGCGAAGAATTTCAATATCCGTCACCCACAGGCCAGTTTGCTCGACCACCGGCAGGACTTCTGATAAAGCCGGCGAATAGCCGCCTGGAAAAATGTACTTCCTCATCCAAGGATTGGTGTGACCTGGTCCGTCGCGGCGGCCGATTGCATGCACAAGAGCGACGCCGTCCGGTACCAATAGCTCTTCGATCTTGGTGAAAAATTCCGAGAAGTGCTTTAGCCCTACATGTTCGAACATGCCGACCGAGACAACACGGTCGAAGCGACCGGGCTCGAGGCGGTAATCCTGTAACTTGAAAGTAACCTGACCTTCAAGACCCCTCGCCTTAACGCGCTCGCAGGCCACTTCATGCTGTTCCTTGGAAAGCGTGACACCCGTGACCTTCACGCCGGCGGTCTGCGCGAGATAGAGGCCAAGTCCGCCCCAGCCGCAACCGATATCGAGCACATGTTGACCAGGCTTCAGCAAAAGTTTCGAGGCGATGTGCCGCATCTTTGCCTGTTGTGCTTCGGCAAGCGTCGCGGTCGGTGTGTAAAAATAGGCACAGGAATACTGCATACTCTCATCAAGAAAGAGTTCAAAGAGCTTCCGACTCAAATCGTAATGGTGCGCTACATGCTGCTGCGCGGTGCCGATCGGATTGTTCTGATGCCACCAGCGCAGTAATCGGTTAACGATTTTGAAGATCTTTTGCGATTTTAGGCTAGTCAAGTCATCGGTGTTGCGCATCGCGATATCGAGGAAGTCGTAAAGTGACCCGTCTTCGATCGTCAGCGTACCGTCCATGTAAGCCTCGCCGACCTTAAGCCAAGGACTTAACCCAAGCTTCCAACCGAGCTGCGGATCATGCAATCGCAATGTAACGGAAGGATCGCCGATGCCGAAATCACGACGTCGACCGAGATGATCAATGACTGAGATACGCCCCCGGCGGATACCAGCCTGCAAAAGTCTGGCAAAGAGCATTACTTCTCTCTCCTATATGCCAATACTCACCTGGAGTCGGCACTGTCATGGTCGTTAAGAATAAGTATAGTTTTTTAACACGGCAATTTCTGGTGGCGTCTACAGGACTACTTCCGCGGCAACGCTGATACTGAATCAGTGCATCAGAAACTGGGATGTGGAAGACAGCTTGAACGTCTAAAAACTAGCGTGATGTGCCGCCGCCCATTCGGCTTGCACATCAAGATCATTTTCGCTGCTCGCGTCAAGCTTTTGACGTATCGCGAATTTCTGAGGATCAAGATGAAAGAGTGCCCAAATAGCAGCACCCCGAACAAGAGGAGCCACATCTGACACTAGACGATCAACCACCGGCAAAAGTTCCAAAGCTCCGCTATTCCCGATCGCGATCAAGACATTGCGCACGAAGCGGTCTCGACCGATGCGCTTTACCGGCGAGCCCGAGAAGTGCGCTCGGAAGGCCGTGTCATCGAGTAAAGCCAGCTCAGCGAGACGCGGTGCCGTCAGATCGGCGCGCGCCACCAGAGGTTCATGCAGTGTCGTTTGCGCGAACTTGTTCCAGGGACAGACACTGAGGCAATCATCGCAGCCATAAACACGATTGCCCATCAAAGGACGGAAAATATGCGGGATCGGACCGGCATGCTCGATGGTCAGGTAGGAAATGCAGCGCCGCGCATCGAGCTGATAGGGCGCTGGAAAAGCTGCCGTTGGACAAGCATCTAAGCAACGCTGGCAGGCACCGCAATGATCTGCTTCAGAGGCGTCTGGTTCGAGATCGAGCGCCAGATAGATTTCGCCCAGAAACAGCCAGGAACCGAATTCACGCGAGACGAGGTTGGTGTGCTTGCCCTGCCAACCGATACCACCCTGTACCGCCAGCGGCTTCTCCATTACAGGCGCCGTGTCGACAAAGACTTTGATTTCACAGGCATAGGTGGCAGCGATCCAGCGCCCTAATTGCTTCAGGCGCTTTTTCATCACGTCATGATAATCACGGTTGCGCGCATAGACCGATATTGCCGCTCGGTCCTTCGCCTCGAGAATCGTGAGAGGATCATGATCTGGCGCGTAATTAAGGCCTAGTACGACGACGCTTCTGGCATCGGGCCATAAGGCCAACGGGTCGGCGCGCCGGTCAGCT
>CAYOYT010000144.1:0-6324 GCA_964408245.1 uncultured Dongia sp.
GAACACGCCTGGCTGGTTCATGGCAGCGATGGCCTCGACGAGATCACCACCACAGGTCCAACTCATGTGGTTGAGCTGCGCGATGGACAGCTGCGCGAATTCGATATATCGCCCGACGAGTTCGACTTGCCGCGCAGTACTGCAGCTGAACTCAAGGGCGGCGATCCTGACCATAATGCCGAGGCACTACGCGGCCTATTTGACGGCGTGGGCGGTCCTTATCGCGAGATCGTGCGCCTCAATGCAGCAGCAGCCCTGCTCGTTGCGGGGAAGGTTACCGATATTCCTCAAGGTTTGGCACTCGCCGCCGATGCACTGGATTCCGGAAAGGCCAAAGCAAAGCTCGAGGCACTTGTGCGCTTCACGACCGAAAACACCGACGTCATGCTGCCATGAGCGACGTGCTAACCAAAATTTGCACCGATAAGCGAGATCATATTGCCGCTTGCGAGAAGACTGTTTCTTACATCGAAATTCGTCATCGCGCCGAAGAAAGCCAGCGCAGTGATCCACCCCGCGGTTTTACCGCAAGGCTCGAAAAAACTATCCAAAGCAGCCATTTCGGTCTCATCGCCGAAATCAAAAAAGCCTCGCCTTCGAAGGGCCTGATCCGCGCGGATTTCGACCCCACGTCGCTTGCCAGAGCCTATAAGGCTGGTGGCGCAACATGCCTATCTATTCTCACCGACATCCCTTATTTCCAGGGCGCTGACGAATACCTGCAACAGGCACGTGCTGCTGTCGATCTCCCCGCTCTGCGCAAGGATTTTATGCTAGCGCCTTATCAGGTCTATGAGGCGCGAGCACTTGGTGCTGATTGCATTCTGCTCATCATGGCCTGCCTCGACGACGCGCTGGCTGGCGAGCTTGAAGCTCTTGCCCTTTCCCTTGGCATGGATGTTCTGATCGAGGTTCACGATATCACCGAGATGACGCGAGCCTTGAAATTAAGATCACGACTTCTCGGCGTCAACAATCGTAACCTTAAAACACTGTCGATTGATCTTGCCACCACAGAACAGCTCGCCGTCATGGTACCCAGCGATAAGTTGCTGGTGGCAGAAAGTGGGCTCTACGCCACGTCCGACCTCGAACGCATGAACCGTGTCGGTGCCTCTATCTTCCTTGTCGGTGAAAGCCTCATGCGTCAGGCCGATGTGACAGCCGCCACGCGTACTTTGCTTGGCGCGCGTACGCCACTTAATTCGGCGGCCTGAATGTCATCGCTCTCGCATTTTGACGAATCCGGGAATGCCCACATGGTTGACGTATCCGGAAAAGATGCAACTGACCGTGTCGCTATAGCGAAAGGGGCTGTCTACATGGCGGCTGAAACGCTAGCACTTATCCGCGATCGCGGGGTCAAGAAGGGCGACGTCCTCGCCGTCGCGCAGCTTGCCGGCATCATGGGCGCCAAGCGCACACCCGATCTTATCCCGCTGTGCCATCCATTGGCACTGACATCGGTCAAAGTCGAGCTGCAGCTGGATCCCGCGCGCGATGCGATCGACATCGTCGCCACCTGTAAACTTGCCGGCAAAACGGGCGTCGAGATGGAAGCGTTGACCGCCGTTTCTGTCGCGGCCCTCACGGTGTATGACATGGTGAAGGCCCTCGATAAAACCATGCGCATCGGCGATATCCGCCTCATCCACAAAAGCGGTGGCAAGTCCGGCACCTATGAGGCCGGATGATGCTGTCGGTTGCCGACGCTCAGCAGCGAATTCTAACCGCCTTCTCGCCTCTGATTGGCGAAGTCGTTGGCATTGACCGCGCCGTCGGCCGCGTGCTCGCTGTGCCGGTCGTGGCGCGCTTGTCGCAACCGCCCGCGGCCGTGTCGGCAATGGATGGTTATGCCGTTCGCGCGGCTGACATCGCGGCTCTACCCGCACGACTTCGCGTTACTGGAAAGATCGCCGCCGGTATGGCACCTGCCATGTCGCTGAAAGCCAGCGAAGCGGCGCGGATATTCACAGGTGCCGTTCTGCCCGACGGCGCAGACACGATCGTCATTCAGGAAAACTGCGATCAAGAGGACGATTATGTTCTGGTGCGCGAAGGCAGCATGCAGTTCGGTCAACATGTGCGCGCTGCCGGCAACGATTTCCGGCAAGGCGATTTGGGCATCGACAGTGGGCGTTTGCTAAGCTATCGCGATATCGCATTGGCCTCGGCTATGAATTGGCCGAGCGTCACCGTCACGCGCCGACCGCGCGTGGCGTTACTCTCGACCGGCGACGAGTTGCAGCATCCGGGCGAACCATTGGGTCCCACCCAAATCATCGCATCGAACAGTTTGGGGCTCGCCGCTTTTGTCACTGCCTGCGGCGGCGATCCGATCAATCTCGGTATCGCACGCGACAACATGGCCGACCTCCATCGCGCCCTCGACGGCGCGCGTAATGCGGACATTCTCGTGACAACCGGCGGTGCTTCTGTGGGCGAGCTTGATCTCATTCAACAGGCGCTTAAGGATAAAGGCGCGACGCTCGATTTCTGGAAGATCGCGATGCGCCCCGGCAAGCCTGTGATGTTTGGTATGCTTGGAGCGTTACCCGTCCTGGGCCTGCCTGGCAATCCGGTCTCTGCGCTCGTCACCGCGACACTATTCCTGCGCCCTGTGATGCAACGCATGTTGGGACAAAAGACAACCGACAATGCCCCCGCACTCGCGCGCCTCGGTGTAGCCCTCAAGGCCAATGATCAGCGCCAGGATTACTTGCGCGCGACGCTTTCGCGCGGCACCGACGGCAGTCTCCTTGCCTTACCTTTCTCAAAGCAGGACAGCGCCATGCTGTCGCTCATCGCAAAGGCTGATGCTCTTATCATCCGTCCACCCTACGCGCCGGCGGCTCAAGAAGGCGACGTTATCGAAATTCTGCCGCTGAGCGGTGGGTGTCTGGGCATTTGAGGTCTTAGAGGTTTTGCCATGGGTCAAGTAGCCTGGTTTGGGCCAAGCCATAGCGAATCATTTTCTTTACTTTGCTACCTTGCCATCAGCGGAGGTTGACATTACTCATGGCCGATCAAGGTCGACAAACATTTTTGATAAAGAAATGCAAGAAATTGACTTTATTAGATAAGTACAAGGCTCGCCTGACTTGGGATAGGTGTCTCGGACGATTAAAAGCTCGGGCGCGCAGTCTCGCGGATGGAATTGACTGGTCGGATTGGCAGCCTAGTAGGCCTACGGTCCTTTACCTGGATCGCGCGCTTTTCCGTAAAGACGTCGAGGAAATGAAGTTCCGCACACGTATCAACTTCGTGGGCGTGGCCAGCACGGATCTAAAACGGAGTCAGGAACCCTGGGTGCCTGAGGGCGCTCGCGATCAGACGTACTTCACCCATTTTCTAAACACAAAATATAAGCATTTAAAGAAGCCGCTTACCGATTTCGGAATCGCTTTTTTGACCGCGGCTGTTGCAGCGCACTCAATCGATGCAGTGATGACCGGTAATACTGATTACTGGCAAGACGAAGCGATCAAGCTCGGGTGCAAACGCCTCGGTATCCCGTTCTTGGTGCTGGCGCGAGAAAACTATGTGACCGGTTATGACTACACCATGGTCACCGAGCGCATGGCTAAGGCCCGCTTCTCGTTCCAGGGTAATGGCGTGGCAGTATTTTCAGCTATTTCCAAGGCAGCGCTGGAAAGCACCGGCGCCTTTGCCAAGGACAGTATTTCGGTAACCGGCGCGCCTCGTTTCGACAGGTGGTCGGACATCACCCCAATCGAGCCAGCCAACAGAACACTAATCGTACTGCTTTCTTATGCAGCACCCCTCTATATGTCCCAGCAGAACTTCCACGAAGTAGCACTGCAGTTTGCGGCATCAGCGCAGTCGGCACCATCGCATTTGCAATACATCATCAAGGTGAAGAAGCGATCGGATGCCAAGTTGGTCTACGACAACACGCCAGAACTGAAAAAACTGCCCGTGCATATCGTCTGGGACACACCATTATACGAACTTTTCCCCCGCGCCCGCACCATCATCGGCTACAATACTCTGGCCGCGCTGGAGGGGCTCCTTGCGGACATCCCAGTGATTGTTCCAAGCTGGTCCGATGCGAAGCGGGAAAAAAGTGAATCACTCATTTATTACGACGATCCCGTCGATAAGGCGGTCATCTATTTCCCGACCTCACCCGCCGAGTTCGGCGCCCTACTGAATCAGGCGGTCGAGGGCAGCCTCGTCAGTAAGGGCACACGCGAGCAACGGCGCGCGGCGTTCAGCCAGCGCATCTATCTGCCTGACGAAGGAAATTCCTCCGAGATGGTTGAAACCTTTATCCTTTCTCATCTCAATAAACCTGCGGCGCTCTAGGGACATTTTCTCAGGGAATTTCTCGGGCAGACACAGCGTATCACTCAGCCACCCGCGGTACACGCTCGGCCACGCTGCTATCTTCGGCAGGCATTTATCCTGTTTGTTCACGATCACAATCTTGCGTTGATCGTGTTCCCGTGGTTAAAGCTGCGAGTCCGTCAAGCGTAACCACTGACACCATTCAAGAACGTAAAGATGAAGCAACACTACAAAGATCTGCTCGCCGACATTTGGTTAAAAAACCGCGTACATAATGGTCCGGAAATGGACTATTGCGTTGAGCGACTTGTCGAGTTCTGCGGCCAGCATCTGCGTGGCCAGGCGATCGTCCATGACTTCAAGGTGGGCGATGAATTCAACCATTGGATAGTTCCTCCGCACTGGACCGTGGAGCATTTTACCCTGAAGGGCCCGGGCGGCGAGGTCATTGCCACGGCCGCCGACCATCCGCTGATTGTCTGCCCTTATTCCCATAGCTTCGAGGGTATGGTTTCCTTAACGGAGCTGCGTCAGCACATCATCACCCGCGCTGACCGCCCAGACGCCTACAGCTTCTACTTCCGTCAAATGTACCGGCACTGGGAACCGGGTTGGAAGATAACACTGCCACACAATTTGTTAGAGAACCTCACTGAGGGAAACTATTCCGTCGAGCTCAGGACCCGCCGGGGCGACGCGCCGATGAAAGTCTTTGAATATCTCCTCCCCGGCGAAACTACCGATACTATCTTCATTGCCGCCCATCTCGATCATCCGGGCATGATCAACGACAGTCTGTCAGGATGTCTCGCCTCCCTCGGCATCGTCGAAGCGCTCGAACAGCAGTTTCCCAAGACGCGGTACACCTATCGAGTTCTGCTCGTGCCTGAGATTATTGGCACGGCGATCTACCTGAAGTGCTTCGAGAAGCGCCTCCCTGAGGCTCACTTCGCCTTCTGCCCCAACATGACCTCGCATGACGCCAAACTAGCACTGTGCCTCAGCAAGAACCAGGACAGCCTGCTAGACCTTGCCTTCCAGCAGGCTCTGCGCGACGCGATGGACTCACATGTCGTGGCGCCGTTCCATACCTATCCGGATTGTGGCGACGAGATCAGCTTCGACACCGTCGGCTATGACATCTCTTCGACGACGCTGTCGCGCATTGGCGAAGAGTTCACGCATTATCATTCATCAGACGACTCGCTCGATAATTTCCTGCAAAGCGATTGGCAGTTGCGCCACGACTCATATGTCAACAAATGCGTGACGGCCTTCCAATATCTCGAAACGAATGTTGATCTCCAGCCTCAGTTCTCGGGCAATCCATGCCTTTCCAATCCAAAACTCGATCTTTATTTGGATCCGATCAACATCAACAACCTTTCGTCGAATGCAGCGCGTCTGACGGATGCAAACGGTAACCAGATCGATCCCAGGAATTTCATGGAATATTTCCTGGACGCACTTGGCCGTGCCCAAGCGCCGAGCCTTCTCGAGATCGCCTGGTCCAGCGGTCTATCGTTCGATTTCGTTAGGAACTATGCCGCCAAATTTGCCGAGAAGGGCCTAGTAAAGACCGCACCGACCAGAAGAAAGAGACGAGTAGCGATCGTCGGAACAACCAATCTGAAAGTTCCCGAACTTCTATCTGGCAACACTGCCAACTGATAAACGCTACAAGCGGGACATTTCCAATTAAGGAGTCGAAGCGATGGTATTTCAGCCTTACAACCGGGACGAGCTCATTAGGTGGTATGACACTCACGCCGCCGAGTATGATCGCGAGTCATATACCCAGGACCAGCAATCATATGGCGGCGACGCCTATCGAATCGTGCTAGTCAGAAAACTATTGACGGCACTGGGCGCTAAGGATGTTCTCGACGTCGGCTGCGGAACCGGATCCCCCTTGCTGGCGCTGCTCAACGAAGGCATAGATGCCCGGGGCTTCGATCTGTCGCCCGGCATGATCGCCGAGGCCAAGACGAAGCTGGACAAGGCTGGCTACTC
>CAYOYT010000145.1:0-6320 GCA_964408245.1 uncultured Dongia sp.
GTCGATCTGCGACAGTGCATAAGGCGCCTTCAGCTTTTTTGGCTGTTTTGCTTCAACCGGCAGCGCCATGAGCCAGCTGGCCGTGGCCAGTGCAACAGCAATAATAGCGACGAATTTTTTAAGCGACATGGCCATCCCTCATCCTTGAAAGGCACCTTGGTCGGTTGTCCCGACACAAACTATCACGCAGAGGAATAGCGGCGCCTGCGAAAGGCGCCAATCACGTTCCGTTGAGGCGCCTTTTTCTCAGTTTTAACCGGTTAATCAGGTGACCTTGATTACGGACTTACGGATCAGGCGCAAGACCTCGGCAGCCGCTTTAGGAATAGGGGTGCCGGGTCCGAAAATGGCCGCGACACCCGCATCGCGAAGTAAATCGTGATCCGGTGCCGGGATAACGCCGCCGCAGATGACGCGAATATCGGCTGCAGCCTGATCCTTCAGGGCGGCGATTAATTGTGGCACCAAGGTCTTGTGGCCGGCAGCCTGGCTCGAAACGCCTATGACATGGACGTCGTTTTCGATCGCCTGGCGCGCTGCTTCCTGCGGCGTCTGGAACAAAGGTCCCACATCGACATCAAAGCCTAAATCAGCAAAAGCGGTCGCGATGATCTTGGCGCCGCGGTCATGACCGTCCTGGCCAAGTTTCACCACCAGCATGCGCGGTCGACGGCCTTCGGCGGCCGCAAATTCCCGCACATCGGCCTGGATCGCCGCAAAGGACGGATCGTCACGATAGGCGGCGCCGTAGACGCCGGCGATCGATCGTATTTGCGCTTTATGGCGCGTGAAGACGTCTTCAAGTGCGGCGGAAACCTCGCCAACGCTGCAGCGCGCACGCATGGCATCGATCGTAAGTGCCAGCAAATTGCCGCTGCCATCTTTGGCGGCCGCGCGCAGGGCATCGAGGGTGTCCACGACTTTTGCGGCGTCACGCGCTGCCTTCATAGCATTCAGCCGCGCGATCTGTGCGTCACGCACCTTGCTGTTATCAATGTCGCGCACCTCTACCTCGGTCAGCTCGCGCGCTTGGTATTTGTTAACACCGACGATAACATCGTCGCCGCGATCGACACGCGCTTGGCGCTTGGCCGCAGCCTCTTCGATCCTCAGTTTGGGCATACCGCTTTCGACTGCCTTGGTCATACCGCCCAGAGCTTCGACCTCGGCGATGAGCTTTTCTGCAGCACTCACCAGACTTGCTGTCAGATGCTCGACGTAATAGCTGCCGCCCAATGGATCTATCACTGATGGGATGCCGCTCTCTTCCTGAATAACCAATTGTGTGTTGCGCGCGATATGGGCTGAGAACGGCGTGGGCAGGGCAATCGCCTCGTCGAGCGCGTTGGTATGCAGCGATTGTGTGCCACCGAGGACCGCTGCCATCGCCTCAATCGTCGTTCGAATGACGTTGTTATAGGGGTCCTGCTCCTGAAGCGAGACTCCAGATGTTTGACAATGCGTGCGCAAGGTCAGGCTCTGGGGGTCCTTCGGGTCGAATTGCCTCATTAGCTTCGCCCACAAATATCGGGCTGCGCGCAGCTTCGCGATCTCCATGAAGAAGTTCATGCCAATGGCAAAGAAGAAGGAGAGGCGCGGTGCAAACGCGTCGATGTGCAATCCTTTCGATAAGGCCGCGCGCACATAGTCGAGACCATCGGCCAAGGTAAAGGCCAGCTCCTGCACCGCATTGGCGCCGGCCTCTTGCATGTGATAGCCGCTGATCGAAATTGAGTTGAACTTCGGCATCTCCTTGGCGGTGTATTCGATGATGTCCGACACGATCCGCATCGACGGCGTGGGCGGATAGATATAAGTGTTGCGGACCATGAACTCTTTCAGGATATCGTTCTGAATTGTGCCGGATAGCTTTGCGGCTGGTACCCCTTGTTCCTCACCCGCGACGATGAAGCTTGCCAAGACCGGCAGCACGGCGCCATTCATGGTCATGCTGACCGACATCGTGTCCAGGGGAATGCCGTCGAACAAGATCTTCATATCCTCGACGGAATCGATCGCAACGCCTGCCTTGCCGACATCGCCCACAACGCGTGGATGGTCGCTGTCATAGCCGCGATGGGTGGCAAGATCGAAGGCCACCGACAGGCCCATCTGCCCGCGTTTCAGATTTTCGCGGTAGAAGGCGTTGGACTCCTCGGCGGTCGAGAAGCCGGCATACTGACGAATGGTCCAAGGGCGGTTGGCATACATCGTGGCGCGAGGACCGCGTGTGTAAGGGGCAAAGCCGGGCAAGGTGCCGAGCGTCTCTAATCCGTCGAGATCGGTCTCGGTATAAAGCGGCTTTAGCGAAATGCCTTCGGGCGTCTCGTGTATAAGGGTCGACGAATCGGCGCCTTTCAGCTCCTGAGCGGCGAGCTTTTGCCAGTCGGCGAGCGATTTTTTCGGGAAATCCGCCACGTCTTTTTCCTCCGCCCCAACCCAGCGCACCTTGTGCAGCGCAGCATTTGCCAAGGTAGCAGAGGAAAACTGGCAGAGTCCAGCCGTGGAGCCCGTGCGAGATCTTTGGGAGATGCCGGCTGAGAGGCCTTCGGGCTTTAGCGCAACGTCAAATGCAGGATCTCGTCCTCGCCATTATCGGTGGCGAGATAAAGACTACCATCGGGCGCTTCGATCAGGCTGCGCAGCCGGCCAAAATCGCCATCGATCAGAATCCGCGCCTTGCGGACGCGATTGCCGTCGAGGTCGAGATGATAGAGCCGCCCCGTCTTCAGGCTGACGAACAGGATATCACCCTGCCAATCGAGGAAAGCGTTGCTGCGATAGAAGATAAGATCGGAAATGGCGATCGTATCGTCATGATCGAATTCGGCCACTGCCGGATGGTCATTCGCCAGATCGGCGCAGGGAGCAACGCCCCGGCAAAGCGGCCAGCCATAATTGCCGCCCTTCTCGATGAGATTCACTTCGTCTTGGCTATCTGGCCCGTGTTCACTCGACCACAGCGCGCCATCCGCGGGTCGGAAGGCAAGGCCTTGGGGGTTTCTGTGGCCATAGCTCCAAACCGGCGAGGTCGCGAAGGGATTGTCGGCAGGTACGCTGCCGTCGCGGTTGATGCGAAAGATCTTGCCGCCCAGCGAATTGCTATCCTGTGCCTCTTGCGCTTCGGTGGCGTCGCCCATGCTGGCATAGAGATAACCATCCGGCGAAAGCGCGACACGGCAGCCATTATGCCATTTGGCGCCAGGCAGATTGTCGATCAATACCCGCTCGCCACCCAACTGATTTCCCGTCAGCGTGAAGCGCGAAAGTCGGTTGCCGGCCTTGCCCGCCTGCGTCGTCGAATAGCAGAGATAAAGCTGGCCATTTGCGGCGAATGCCGGATCGAGCGCCAGGCCCAGCGCGCCGGCCTCACCCTCGACGCGGATCTCCGGCATGCCGCCGATAGCTGTCTTTCTACCGTTTGTGAGATCGACAATCTGCAATCGCCCCGGCCGCTCCGTGACGAGAAGATTTCCATCGGGCAACAACGCCATCGCCCAGGGATGCTCAAGCCCGCCGGCCACTGTTTCGATTTTGAAAGATGCTTCTTGAGCATATGCATCGGCGTCCATTGCGAGAGAACAAAATGCGACGAGAATCGGTAAACAACGCATGGCTCTGCTTCCTTCGATAATAGACGCTGTCATGCTCGGACGGCAGGAGGCGAACTCTTTCTTAGTCACGCCTGTGTTTTCACAATTGTCACGCCGCAACTTTTTTATCCGTCATGCCCGAACCCAGCATTGGTCCCACTGGCCAGGCATCCTGCCTCTCCACTGCCCCAGTGGATCCCCGCCGACGCATATCGGCATGCGCCGGCAGGGCCCGGGATGACGGTGGAGAAAGCAAGGAGCCTTCCTTATCATTCATCACGCCGCTGGTTTCTGAATTGCCATGCGGCACCTTTTTTAAATCGTCATACCCGGGCTTGACTCGGACATCCGCTCAATAGACCAGTCAACACACGAAAACAGAGGTGGGAAAAATGAGCGCGCATTTCAATCCGCGTGCGGGTCAAAGCTCCATCAGGGCATCGATTTGCGCTTGGTCGACGACATGATCTTCGGCGTGGATGACAGCTGAGGCCTGGCCGATGAGGTCTTGCAGATTTTGCGAGGCGCGCGCGGCGACATGGCGGGCTTGGTCTTCATTGCCTTCGGCGAGGACGAGATCGAGCCGATTGATGGAAATCTCGACCAGCCGCGTCATCTCTCGCACCAGGCGCTCGAAGGGCTCTTTGAATTGCGGTGGTGAGAAAGGATAGGCTTCGATCGCGAGCTCTTTGTCCGCGATGCCCGAATTCCTGAAATGCTCGGTATATTCCAGCGGCCGCCAGGTCTTGCAATCCTCGAGACATTCCGGGGCGTCCGGGACGATCTCGAGCAACATGATCACTTCGTTGATGTGATTGAGATAGTCCGTGGCAAGCAACGAGGTTTCATTGACGTTGGAGCCAGCCGCGCGCGCAGCAAGCTCGCGATAACGCATTTGAGTCTCGGAATCTGCTGGGGCAGGTGTTGCGATCATTATTCCTCATGAGACAAAAAGCGCTACAGAGTCAAGTGGATAGCACCGCGAATAAGAATGCATGGTTAAAATCATGGGCGAGACAGGAAGTGGCTTAGCCAATCACCAGCCGATGGAAGGTGAGGGGAGACGCAAACCCCTTCAGTGTTGCTTGCTCGGTCGTGAGGGACAGGCCCGCGAGCGCTGGCGCCACGGTGGGATCGTCGCGCATGTCGGCCGAGAGCACGATATCGCCGCCGCGCGCCTGACCTTGCAAGCGCGCTGCCATGTTGACGGTAGAGCCGAAGTAATCAAGCCGGTCGTTCAACGTCACGGCGATGGTGGGGCCTTGATGGACGCCAAGCTTGATGATAATCGGCCGGCCCGCTTTTGCGGCATTGCCAGCGATACGACCTTGGATGGCGAGGGCCGCTTCCAGGGCGTCTCGGGGCTTAGCGAAAGCGGCCATCACGGCATCGCCGATCGTCTTCACGACGGCGCCGTTATGCTCGCGGATGATCTCTGCCATAAAGGCAAAATGATCACGTACCAGATGATAAGCGGCGGCATCGCCGATCTGCTGATAAAGCGCCGTCGATGCCTTGAGATCGGAGAAGAGCAAGGCGATGCGGCCAACCGACACCTCGTCACCAGGCCGCAAGACATCATCCGAGAAAAGATCGCGGAAGGTTTGTAAGGCAGTGATGCGATCAGCTGTCAGACAATCGGCAATCCAATGCCGGCTTTCGACGACAGCATGGCGCGCATGCTGTGAGTGATTGGCAAAGCGCAACATGCCATCGCTCTGCAAGTCACCAGCGCGGATCTCAGTCTCCTCGATGAGATGGGCGGGAAATGCCACGCCATCGTGCTCGATATCAACGACAGGCCCCGGCTCCAGCGTGCGCAGGCGATAGGGACCGGCTGGCAGCTTACCGGGCAGGTCGCGCATTTCACCGGGACTGAGATGAATCTGTGCTTTGACATGTGGCACCGACATCGGGCCCCACATGCAATATTCGCCTGATTCCAAAGGCCTTATCGCCGGTGCCGGGCGGAAAGTTGCTTCGACATTCTGTGAGAAATCGCGATCGTAATCGATGTTGCAGGACGAGCAATGCGCGCCAGTGGGCAATCGATCGAGCCCACCGACCCAGGCCTTGGCGACACGGCAGCGCGGGCATAACAAATCCCAGCGCAATTCCAGTAATCCGTTCTTCACCGCTTGCAGGCATGCCTCGATCGCATGCCGCACAGGTACACGCCAAAGACGTGCCAACGCCAAGGGTCGCACATGCCACAGATCGACTTCCTGCCCCTGAAGCACATGATCGGCAAGACGCTGCGCCAAGCCATGACCATTGGGTGTCGCCTCGATCTCGGCCACCATGCGCGCGACCTTGGCGCGCATGTCGGCGCTTGGCTCAGGGGCTGCATAGCTGGTGAAGAGCTGTTCACTCTCACCGCCGGCGAAACGATCAGCCTCGGCGGTGAGCTTGGCAAAACTGTTGCCAGAAGCGGTGAAGAATCGGGGACCAACGATGAGCCGGCCGAGCCAGTTCCGGGCACGTGCGGTCAGCGTGTAGGTGCCGATCGATCCCCCGGTCGCCGGATCGGGTCGCAAGGTGAGATGCGCGCCGATGATACTGACAGGTCCGCTGGTGAAATCGCGGATATGCTCGAAGAATTGCTCGCTGATCCAGTTGACCGGGCGCTCCCGCCATTTCAGATCAAAGGGACCCATCTTGGCGTCACCGAAGTAGGCGACGCTGCCATCCGCCTGCGGAATCTCGGTGATGGTGTGACGAGGTAGT
>CAYOYT010000146.1:0-6287 GCA_964408245.1 uncultured Dongia sp.
TAGCGGGCTTATTTCGTCAGGATCAGGCGATGATTCCGGGTAATGCGCAAACGATAAGCCGCACCATCGAAATCGATAATCGCCTCGCGGGCACCTTTTAGGATTGACTGCAGGCTGACCGTCTCTACCGGCTGACGCTGCACCACTGGCTGACACGCCACTGGGCGCTGCGTGTTACGCGGCAGTTGATGCTCTCTCATGCCGTTTATTTTTGTCGATGTGGTCGGGGCCAAACTCGCCGGCGCCGAATGGGCGGGAGAACGTTGAAAGTCCATAGCGTCTCTGTCCATTTTCAACTCCTGCGACCTGTCTTATTTGGATCTTCACGGCAAAATTCGCCGCGAGTTGCGAATGGTTCGCAATAAATAGATATCAAATCGTCAGAGGCGCGGCAATTGATAATTATTCTCATTTGCACAGAATAAGGGGCGACTCCAGAGCGTGTTATTGACAATCATTCTCAGAGAGATAAATATTGGAACTTGGATAAACCCAGCCCTGAGGCAGGCTCGACAGCTGATGTATGTCTGTATGTGCAATGGCTATCGTGAGAGCGAAATTGAGCAGACCGCCCGATCCGGCGGCCTCAGCTGTCCGCTCAAAGTATATCAAGCGCTAGGTAAGGCTCCCTGCTGCGGTACCTGTCTACCGATGGCGCAGGAAATCATCGACGGCACACGCCAAGTAACCGCCACTCGTCAGCCCATGCCCCTGGCGGCCGAATAGACCCCGACGCGTAGCCTTAAGAGCTGCCGCCTTCTCCAGCCTCGTATTGCGACTGAATATAGTTTTGAAGACCCATTTTCTCCAGGATCTCAAGATTGGTCTCGAGGAAGTCGATATGCTCTTCCTCTGATTCCAGGATCTCCTTGAACAATTCGCGACTAACGTAATCGCCAGCCTGCTCACATACCACAATCGCCGTCTTGAGATCTGGATGCGCCTGCATTTCGAGTTTCAAGTCGCAGGCGAGAACTTCCTTCACGTTCTCACCGATCATCAGCTTACCGAGATCCTGCAAGTTCGGAAGACCTGCTAGGAAGAGGATACGCTCGATCAGTTTGTCAGCGTGTTTCATCTCATCAATCGATTCGCGGTAGGTCACTTCGCCGAGCTTCTTCATGCCCCAATTCTTCAGCATGCGCGCGTGCAGGAAGTACTGATTGATGGCCGTCAGCTCATTCTTCAGCACTTTGTTGAGCATCTGGATGACTTTTGCGTCGCCCTTCATGACCGCCTCTCTTCAATATCTAAGTCTGTGTCAAAAGAGCGGCTAACCTACAATCACCTAACCTATTATAAAAGAATGATTTTTTGAGATTGCGACGCATAGTCAGTCGCGATGAAGGCTCAGACAATCCCGCCGAAAAAAAGAGGCCGGACTTTCGTCCGGCCTCCCGTCAGAACAGCACGTGATGCTGATCGAAGAACCTGATTATTGCTTGGGCGGCGTGGCCGGCCAGCTCTTGATCAGGGTGTCGTAGTCGATTGTCTCACCCTTGGGCTTCTCATTTGCGAGCTTAGGATACGGCGCACCCGGTGCGTCGAACCACCATTGAGCCTTCTTCTTCGGGTTCATCTTCGGGCCGCATTCCTTCTGGACCCCGGACTTCTCGAGACGCTCCAGAACCTTATCCTGCGCGGCAGCGAGGCTGTCCATGGCTTTCTGCGCGGTTTTGGCACCGGAAGAGGCGTCACCAATATTCTGCCACCAGAGCTGAGCCAGCTTCGGATAGTCAGGAATGTTGGTGCCGGTTGGGCTCCACTGCACGCGGGCGGGCGAACGATAGAATTCGACCAGACCACCGAGCTGCGGAGCACGTTCCGTGAAGCTCTTGTCCCAGATGTCACTCTCGCGGATGAAGGTCAGGCCAACATGGCTCTTCTTTAGACTGACCGTCTTCGAAGTAACGAACTGAGCATAGAGCCAGGCCGCCTTGCGGCGGTCGACCGGAGTCGACTTCAGGAGTGTCCACGAACCGGCGTCCTGATAACCGAGCTTCATGCCTTCCTGCCAATAGGCACCGTGCGGTGATGGGGCCATACGCCATTTTGGCGTACCGTCCTCATTCATGACCGGCAGGCCCGGCTTCACCATATCGGCGGTGAAAGCGGTGTACCAGAACATCTGTTGAGCGATCGCTCCCTGCGCCGGCACTGGGCCGGATTCAGAGAAGGTCATGCCCGCGGCATTGGCCGGCGCATACTTCTTCAGCCAGTCGACATATTTCTCGATCGAATAAACAGCGGCTGGACCGTTGGTGTCGCCACCACGCTCCACTGTCGAACCTGCCGGATGGCAGTCCTCGACGCGAATGCCCCATTCGTCGACGGGCAGACCGTTCGGAATGCCTTTGTCGCCGGACCCCGCCATTGAGAGCCACGCGTCGGTGAAGCGCCAGCCTAGCGACGGATCTTTCTTACCATAGTCCATGTGACCATAGACTTTGACACCTTTGATTTCCTTGATGTCATTGGTGAAGAACTCAGCAATGTCTTCGTAAGCCGACCAGTTGACCGGCACGCCAAGCTCGTAGCCATACTTGGCCTTAAACTTTGCCTTGTTATCCGGATTAGTGAACCAGTCATAGCGGAACCAATAAAGGTTCGCGAACTGCTGGTCGGGAAGCTGATAGAGCTTTCCATCTGGTGCGGTGGTGAAAGAAAGACCAATAAAATCTTTCAAGTCGAGGCGCGGGTTGGTGACGTCCTTGCCCTCGCCGGCCATCCAATCGGTTAAGGCGACCGCCTGCTTGTACCGATAGTGGGTGCCGATGAGATCGGAATCGTTGACCCAGGCGTCGTAGATGTTCTTGCCAGACTGCATCTGCGTCTGGATCTTTTCGACGACGTCGCCTTCCTGAATGAGATCGTGCTTCAGCTTGATCCCGGTGATTTCTGAGAAGGCCTTTGCCAGTGTTTCAGACTCATAGGCGTGAGTGGTGATGGTTTCGGAGACGACGTTGATCTCCATGCCCTTGAAGGGTTCGGCGGCTTTAATAAACCACTCCATCTCCTTCAACTGTTCTTCTTTAGACAGGGTCGAAGGCTGGAACTCGGAATCGATCCACTTCTTTGCCGCAGCTTCGTCTGCCAGGGCCGGGACCGGACCGAGGACCAGCAGCAACACCGCTGCCGACACCCCTGAACGGATTTTCATGCCAGTTTCTCCATGCGTGCGATTGACTTAACGACCTGTCCGAGATGCACGCCAACCCGGACCGGTCTTCTTGTACACTTAGAAAGCCTTCAAACCCAGCGAAAGATCACACCAGCGAGTCCGAGGGAAATCAGCGTCGCAATCCACACATTCGTTACCTCGTAGCCTTCCTCGCCGATCGGCAGTGTAGCGAGCGAGTCACTACCTATAAGGTAGATCCAGATAAGATGAATGAACGCAGCACAAAGCAACGAGATGAACAGACGATCACCTCTTGTCGTAGGTATCCGCAGCACACCCACCCGCTCTGTCTCCGGCTTGAAGATCGCAAGCAGGGTCATAACGGTGAGTATAGCGGCGAGAAGACAGAAGAAGAGACCCGTCTGCCAAGTCCAGGCCATCCAGGCTGTCTCCATGATCTTGGCCCTCCTTAGACGCGGCCCAGGGCAAAGCCCTTGGCGATGTAGTTACGGACAAACCAGATAACGAGCGCACCTGGAATGAGTGTCAGGACGCCCGCTGCCGACAGCAGCCCCCAATCGACGCCTGAGGCGGAAACCGTACGTGTCATGATCGAGGAGATTGCTTGGTTATTGGTGAGAGTACGCGCCAGCAACAATTCTACCCAAGAAAACATGAAACAGAAGAAGGCAGCAACACCGATGCCGCTGGCAATGAGCGGCACGAAGATCTTCACGAAGAAACGCGGAAAGGAATAGCCGTCGAGATAGGCGGTCTCATCTATCTCGCGCGGCACACCAGACATAAATCCCTCAAGAATCCAAACCGCGAGCGGTACGTTGAAGATACAATGCGCGAGGGCGACCGCCCAGGGTGTGTCGAACAAGCCAACGGCGGAATAGAGATTAAAGAATGGCAGCGCAAAGACCGCAGGCGGCGCCATGCGGTTGGTTAGCAGCCAGAAAAAGAGATGCTTATCGCCCATAAAACGGTAACGCGAGAAAGCATAGGCGGCGGGCAGCGCTACCAGAATTGAGATCACAGTGTTGATCGCGACATAAGTGAGCGAGAAGACGAAACCATCGAACCACGCGGGATTGGTGAAGATTTCGTGATAGTTCTGGAGTGTCGGCAACGTCGGAAACAGAGTCATCGATGTCGTAATCTCTGTCGTCGTCTTGAAGCTCATATTGATGAGCCAATAGATCGGTAGCATCAGGAAGACAAGATAGAGGCCGAGGATAATATGGCGGCTTTTCATCGGATCATGCCTCCACGCGCGTATTAGGATGATCTGCGTCGACATTGGTCATGACGGTGTAGAATAGCCAGCATGCGGCGAGGATAATGAGATTGTAGACGATCGACATGGCGGCAGCCGAGCCGAGGTCAAATTGCCCCAACGCCAGCTTCACCAGATCGATGGAAAGAATGGTGGTTGAATTGCCTGGACCGCCGCCAGTAACAACGAAGGGCTCGGTGTAGATCATGAAACTATCCATAAAGCGTAGCAGCACACCGATGAGTAGCACGCGGCGAAGCTTCGGTAGCTCGATCGTCGTGAAGACTGCGAGGCGTGAGGCACCGTCGATCTTCGCCGCCTGATAATAGGCGTCAGGGATCGAGCGAAGACCAGCATAAGAAAGGAGCGCGATAAGCGACGTCCAGTGCCAGACATCCATGACGACGATGGTGATCCAAGCAGAGAGCGGCCCCAACGTGTAATTATAGTCGATGCCGAGATGGTTCACGATCCAGCCCAGAAGCCCAATATCCTCGCGGGCGAAGATCTGCCAGATGGTGCCAACCACGTTCCATGGAACGAGCAGTGGCAGGGCCATGACGACCAGTGTGAAGGCAACGCCAGCGCCCTTTTTGGGCATGCATAACCCCACAAGGACGCCGAGCGGCACTTCGATAGCAAGAATAAGTGCCGAGAAGAGTGCGTTGCGCCCGAGTGAATCGAAGAAACGGCCGCCAAGATCGGTGGTGGGGTCAAGGAGTTCCTGAAACCAATTGATGCTATTCCAAAAGAACTCGTTATTGCCAAACGTATCCTGCACCGAATAATTCACCACTGTCATCAACGGAATGACCGCGTTGAAGGCGACGATCAGAACCACCGGCAGAGCCAGGAACCAAGCGCGATTATAGATTGGCTTTTCCATGGCCTTTATCCCTCCACCAAATGCCCGTCGGCGTAGACATGGAGATGTTTCCCGTCAACGCTAAGACGCGCAGTATCGCCATCGATACGCGCATCTTCCGGCATGATGACCGCGAGCGGTGCGCCGTCGAGCTCAACACGGGCGATTTGAAAGCGGCCGGTATCCTCAACACGCTTGACCTTGACCGGAATGCCGTCCGAGCTACTGTTCAGTGTGATGAATTCCGGCCGGATACCAAGCTCAATCTTTTTAGCGCCGGCCGGCGCCGTCACGGCACGGCCAAGCGCGATTTGATGTGAACCGATGCGAGCGACATTACCCGCGACCTCCGCGGAGATCACGTTCATACCGGGCGAGCCGATGAAATAGCCGACGAACGTGTGGGCCGGCCGCTCGAACAGCTCCTGCGGCGTACCAATTTGCACCACTTCTCCCTCATACATGACGATAACCTTATCGGCGATGGTCAGTGCCTCGGTCTGGTCATGAGTCACGTAGACCATGGTGACGTTGGATTGCTCATGGACGCGCTTTAACTGAGCGCGCAACATCCACTTCATATGGGGATCGATAACTGTGAGCGGCTCGTCGAACAAAATAGCGCCGACATCGGCGCGCACCAGGCCACGACCCAATGAGATCTTCTGCTTCATGTCGGCGGTGAGGCCGCGTGCCTTGCGGCCGAGGTCACGATCGAGGTCGAGCATCTTCGCCACTTCCTTCACGCGCGCGTCGATCGCAGCAGCAGGCACATGGCGATTCTTCAGTGGAAAGGCAAGGTTCTCATACACGGTCATCGTGTCATAGATAACCGGGAACTGGAACACCTGCGCAATGTTGAGCTTCTCGGTTGGAAGTGCCGTCACATCCTTGCCGTCGAAGAAGATCTGGCCTTGGCTCGGTTTCACCAGGCCAGAGACAATGTTGAGCAACGTCGTCTTACCACAACCCGATGGGCCCAACAGCGCATAGGCACCACCCTGCTCCCAGGTCATGTT
>CAYOYT010000147.1:0-4622 GCA_964408245.1 uncultured Dongia sp.
GATATGCATGTGCGACAATTGGCAGACGGGCGACTTCTCGCTGGCACCGATTTCAGCGGCGCCAAGCCTGGCGACGATGCCGAAAAGACGGCCGCCGCTGTCTTCGCCGGCCTGCAGATTATGCTAAAAGGCGGCGACGCTTTCAGTTTCGACCGTTACCAGATCGGCTACCGGCCGATGCCGGCAGACGGCTTCCCTATTGTGGGCGCGGCACCCGGGCGCAGCGGTCTCTATCTTGCTGTGACGCATTCCGGTATCACGCTGGCAGCAGCGCTTGGCCTCTTTGCCGCCGCCGAGATCCTGAGAGAATACCGCGATCCCCTGCTCGCCCCGTTTGGTCCAGAGCGCTTTCTTCAGACCTAAGGCAACGTGCCAACTTTAGAAATTTCCCGAAGCAACGCTGCAATGACGATCAATGAATAAGCGCGAAATCCCGTTTCAAGAAAGAAACATTAAATCTTCGCGAAAGCGATCTGTATAGCGTAGGTGGTGACCAAGGGAATGTCGCTCAGGGTCGTCGCAGGAAGAGCGCCCGAATTGGCAACGCGAAGGCGCTTTCGCGGTTGTATCTGTGACATGAAATTATCACGTTGATATTACTCTTTGGAGGAACTTATGCCTGACGTTACCAACGCCAACACTAGCCTAATCCCCACACCACAGCGGAACATGAACGCTGTCTCGCATGCCGAATGGCTGAAGGCGCGACTTGCTCTCGCCGAGGACGAGAAGAAACTCGACAAACAGCGCAACGATTTGCTGCTGAAACGGCTCGATCTACCGCGCCTCAAGATTGAGAAGGAATATGTCTTTGATACGCCACAGGGTGAGAAATCGCTCAGCGATCTTTTCGACGGCCGCAGCCAATTGCTCGTCTATCATTTTATGTTTGGGCCTGATTGGGAGCAAGGTTGCCAAGGCTGCTCGTTCTTCGTTGATCCGCTCGACGGCACGCTGCCGCATCTCAACAATCACGACGTAACCCTCACCTGCGTGTCACGGGCACCGCTCGCAAAGATCGACGCTTATAAAAAGCGCATGGGCTGGCATTTCCCCTGGGCGTCATCGTTCAATTCCAACTTCAATCACGATTTCCATGTCTCTTTTACCAAAGAGGAACTCGCATCGGGATCCGTCGAATATAATTATCAGCGCATCCCTACTGCTCAGGCACACGACGAATTGCCGGGTATGTCCGTTTTCCAGAAAGATGCCGATGGCAGCATCTATCTCACTTATGGCAATTTCGGCAGAGGCACCGACGAGGCACTCACCACCATGATGCTACTCGACATGGCGCCAAAGGGCCGTAATGAGAAAAAGCTGATGGATTTCGTGAAGCGTCACGATGAATATACGGAGACGCCATCCAACAAGGCACACAGTTGCTGCACCTGAAGGGTGCTGAAAAACGAAGATCTGTATCATGGACGCCACGCCTCCACATCAGCTTGCCAAGAATCCACGCGCGACAAGAAAGGAATGGATCGGCCTGGCGGTGCTGGCGCTCCCCTGCCTCCTTTATGCGATGGACCTCACCGTCCTCAATCTCGCCGTCCCGCATCTCTCCGCACAGCTGAAGCCGAGCAGCACGGAACTTCTCTGGATCATCGATATCTATGGCTTCGTGCTGGCGGGTGCACTCATCCCGATGGGGGTGCTGGGCGATCGCATCGGCAGACGAAAGCTGTTGCTGATGGGCGCCGCCTGTTTCGGCGTCACTTCCCTTCTCGCCGCATTTGCGAACAGCGTGCCGCTGTTGATCACAGCGCGCGCTTTGCTCGGCCTATCGGCGGCGACGCTGGCACCATCGACACTTTCGCTTCTCAGAAATATGTTCCTCGACGACAAGCAACGCACATTCGCTATCGGCATCTGGGTTTCTAGTTTCTCGGCCGGTGGCGCGGTCGGCCCCGTGCTGGGTGGCATCCTGCTGGAATATTTCTTGTGGGGCTCAGTTTTCTTGCTCAATGTGCCGATCATGGCATTGCTATTGGTCATCGGGCCGAAGCTATTGCCGGAATTCTGCGACCCCACAGCCCGCCGACCTGATATCCTCAGCGGCTTCCTCTCACTTGGAACCGTGCTCGGGATCATCTTCGGCATCAAGCGCTTTGCCGAATCCGGCCTTTCGAACGGGCGTGATATGGCCCTTGCTGCACTCGCTATCCTGATCAGCTTGGGTTTCGGCGCTCTATTTGTGCGCCGCCAGCGGCGCCTCGATGTGCCGTTTATCGATCTGGCACTCTTTTCCAACCGCGCCTTCAGCGCGGCGCTCGGCATCAATATCGTTGCCGTCTTCGCCGCATTCGGCTCTTTCCTCTTCATCGCGCAATTCTTGCAGCTTGTCATCGAGCTCTCACCGCTCGAAGCAGGGCTCTATTCAGCGCCCTCTGGTTTTGCTTTTATCGCCGGCTCCATGCTGACTCCTCAATTCCTCAAGATCGTGCGACCGGCTTATGTGATGGCAACAGGCCTGACGTTCACTGGATTGAGCTTTTTGCTGCTTGCACAGATCGGTACAACCAGGTCCGATTTACCGCTGGTGGTGGCAGCGTTCATCGTCTTCTCCCTGGGTCTATCGCCGGTCTTCACACTAACGACCGATCTGGTCATCGGTGCAGTAGCGCCAGAGCGAGCCGGCGTTGCCTCTGGCATGGCAGAGACGAGCGCCGAATTTGGCGGTGCTCTGGGTATCGCTGTGCTGGGGAGTGTGGTGACCGCGATCTATCGCCACGAGATCGCAGCGACCCTGCCAATTAGCATCCCACCTGAGGCTGCCATGGCAGCGCGTGACACACTGGGTGGCGCGCTCGCAGTCGCTGGCAATCTAACACCGGCACAAGGGGACGAGCTGACACGTCTGGCACGACTCGCTTACATTGACGCCTTCCACGCGATCTCATTTGCTTGCGCAGTACTGGTCATAATCGCGGCAATTGTTTCAGTACGCGCTTTACGCCAAGCAGGTCAGAAGCCGTCGCTCATAGCGGAAGAGAGAAAGTGCGTCGACCTCTAAGAGGTTGCACCTTGGCTTAATTGAGCCTGTCTAAATAATATGACACGAGTTGGGCGATCTGGGTGCAAGCCTATCTGAGACAGCGCCAACATATGGCGATTGCCCGCGTCCTGATCACGAGTTTCGCATTTTGAGCTTAAGTGTGACATTGCGCATAGCTTACAATGTTGCGGCCTTTAAGATTCAGCCATAATCGCGATTGACTAAAATGGCTCCTTGGTGCGGCAGAATGAAAGATTCTTAGCAATGAACCGCATTATAAGAAAAACTCTCATAACTCTTATTTGGGTTATCGGAATGTCATATATGCTGATGGATTATTTTATAAAGCATAATACAACTTTCGCAGTAAATGCTTTTGATGCTAGCTCAGCCGAGCTCCTGCTTTGTTATAAGAAATTCGATCTCGAAAAAGTGGATACTAAGTTTACCACCATATCAGGCATTCCTTGTGACGATGATGAATCTGTGAAGGTTATTATGAACTTTCCTAATCGATCGCCACTCAGTTGCGAAATTGGCATCGTCGCCGTTACGGGTGGGCGGTTGAGCACTGGAAAAGGACAGTTTGAAAGGCGCAATAAATACAGTGCCGATCATGAGTGTGCCAAGTTTCAAGCAATAGACTAGATAGGCCTTCTCCATCACTAGAAGAGGCGCATATGCTCGGATTTATATTCAGAATTGTGCGAAGCAAGATAGCGCGAGCAACACTCCAAGCTGTTTCACCTATTGCCAATATTTTGGCTAGAACAGGTGGATTTCCTAACGGTTTTTGGGAGGATGAGTATGTCCTGGGCTACATCTATGGCTCGATAACCACCTCTGCAAAAAGTGCTGCTGGTGGATTACTCAATAGAACACGACTTATTGAAGCGATGATTGCTATTTTTTCTCAGCTCTCCGGCATTGGCAATCTCGTAAAGCGGATCGCACCTCATATTCATACTCAGTCGAAAGATTCCCAAGCCGGAGTCGATAACGCCGTTATGGTCATCTCAGTCGCTCAAGGCATGAAAGATTATGACGAACATGTTGACGTCATAGCTGCTAAACAACATGCAACACAATCTAAGAGCTCTGATCCCGGGTCCCTAAACGATCGAGCTTCTACATTTCTTCAAGAGAAGCTGTTCTATGACGTCGTTGCTAAACGTTTATCTAGTTCTCATAACGAAGACCTAAAATTTCTTACCTAAGCGCTGGCCAACAAGGCGCCGCATCCGCATAAGCAATAAGAAAAAGCACGCTGAACTTTCATCCAACGCGCTTTTTTCTTCAAACCGATTAAAGTTGCTTCGGAGCGCGCATCAGCCGGCGCTCTAAAGCAATGAGCTGCTTCACGCTGCCTTCGTCACACCTTCGATCGCTTGGGCAATGGTCTTTTCCAGGATATCGAAGCCTTCGCCGATGATTTTATCCTCGGTCGTCAAGGGCATCAGGAAGCGCAATGTGTTGGCGTTGACCCCGCAGGAGAGCAAGATGAGGCCATTCTCACCGGCCTTCGCCGTAATCGCCTTGGTGAGGTCGGCGTCGGGCGAGCCATCTGCCTTCACGATATCGCAAGCGACCATGGCGCCGAGACCACGGATGTCGCCGATCC
>CAYOYT010000147.1:4632-6254 GCA_964408245.1 uncultured Dongia sp.
TTGCGCTTCTTCATGTCAGCGAGCCGTTCCTTCATGACCTTGCCGATGACGTTGGCCCGCTCGACCAGCTTTTCCTCTTCCATGACGTCGAGGACAGCGTTCGCTGCGGCGCAGCCGATAGGCGAGCCACCGTAGGTACCCCCTAAGCCACCAGCTGCTGGCGCATCCATAATCTCTGCCTTGCCGATGACACCCGAAAGTGGGAAGCCGCCGGCCAAGGATTTCGCCACTGTGATGAGATCGGCCTCGATGCCGCTATGCTCATGGGCGAACATCTTGCCGGTACGGCCGAAGCCAGTCTGGATTTCGTCGACGATAAGCATGATCCCGTGCTGCGTGCAGATTTCGCGCAGACGTTTCATCAGGTCAAACGGAACCGGGTTGAAGCCGCCCTCGCCCTGCACCGGCTCGATGATGATCGCGGCAATATTATCTGGACCGATATCGGCCTTGAACAACGTATCAAGTGTCTTCAGCGACTGAGCGACACCGTCGGCCTGGGTAGGATCGGGGAACGGCACATGATAGACGTCTGTCGGGAATGGGCCGAAGCCCTTCTTATAAGGAAGGTACTTGCCGGTGAGCGCCATACCCATCAGGGTGCGGCCGTGGAAGGCGCCGGAAAAGGCAATAATACCGCTGCGCTTGGTGTGAGCGCGCGCGATCTTCACCGCATTCTCAACCGCTTCGGCACCTGTGGTGAGGAAGATGGTTTTCTTCGGAGTCGAGCCAGGTGCCAGCTTGTTCAAGCGCTCAGCGAGGCGGATATAGTTTTCATAAGGGTTCACCTGGAAGCAGGTGTGGCTGAACTTATCAAGCTGATCCTTCACCGCGGCGATGATCTTCGGATGGCCATGACCAGTATTCATGACGGCGATGCCGCCCGCAAAATCGATATGGCGCTTACCCTCGACATCGGTGATTTCAGCGTTCTTGGCTTTGTCGGCGAAGATCGCATAGGCATTGCCTACACCGCGCGGCACGGCCGCTTCGCGACGCTTTTGCAGATTCGCATTGGACGTCATCTCATATCCCTCTTTGCTTCTGAAACAGTGAGGGGATGTGGCAGGCTGCCACCCCTCGGAAATCGGGGCGGACTATAGCGGGTGGACGCGTCAGCTTAAACCCCAGGCCCCGCAAGGCTGGGCTGTACCGGATTCATGCGCTTTATTAAGTCGTAGAGAGGCAGACTCAGGAAAAATTGGGCTGAAAGCTTAACGTCGAACGAGCTTACGGCGCATGACGTTAGTCATAATCTGAGCGCGGCTCGGTTGGGCACGAACCGGAATAGGCTGCAAGGCCAGCTGGCTCAGGATCAGGTCCGTTAACCATTTGCCGAAGCTCATAATAGTCTCGTATACACCCCATTTGACCTTACGATACTAAAGGTCATCATGTTAAAGAGGTCTGAAGGCTAAAAAGGCTATGTCAGGCGGCGCGGACGCGATCTAGGCGTGGCTTGCCGGTCACCTCGAATTCATGAGCGGTAAGGCCACGGATCGCCTGATTGCCTTCCAGCATAGCATCGTATTCCTCGACCCCACGACGAACGTTCCAGCAACGGCCCGAAATATAGCCGCGCATGCCGTTTTTTAGGCGGATCGGCGTGGTGAGTTCGAGGA
>CAYOYT010000148.1:0-6245 GCA_964408245.1 uncultured Dongia sp.
CGTGGTTCACTTCATTGCTAAGGATAAAAAAATGAAACGGCGTGGCATTTCAGTTCTTTCTTTCTTTCTCTTCTCCTTTTTAATCCCTGCTTTAGCTTTTGCTGCTGATAATAACGGCACAATTGACCTTAGCGTTGGTTCAGGAGATATGTCAATTCGTTTTTTGTCGAATATTTTCGGTGTGGTTGATGGTGTTTTGCATGGTAGTGGCTCACAAATTTTTGGTGCTATGTTTGGGGTGTTTAATGCCGCTGTTTTAAGCTTGGGTACTGCTATTTTAGGTTACACCCTCTTCGTTTCTACCCTTCGAACAGCGCATGAGGGGGAAGCGTTAATAGATGGCCTCCTTACTAGAGGGACCTGCCATCCACGAATGGACGTGGCCGGTAAACGTTTTCGACTGGGGCCTCTTTCTGCTCCAGGGTAGCTGCAGCACCTTGGGTCAACTCTGCATGGTGCGCGCCTTCCGTGTCGGCGAAGGCTCCTTGCTCGCTCCCTTCGAGTATACGGCACTCATCTGGGCCGGTCTTTTTGGCTACATCATCTGGGGTGATATGCCAACACTGCAGGTGCTGGGCGGTACCGCAATTATCATCTGCGCCAGCCTCTATATCGCCCATCGTGAGGCAGTAACACGCGGCACAGCGTCATGACAGCGCCCCACCAGACAAAGCTATCGCCCGCGGGTGCCATGTTCTTCATGGCGCTTGGCGTGTTGGGCTTCTGTGTCGCCGATGCGAGCACCAAATGGCTTGCTCATCCGAACGGCTATGACACTTGGCAGATCTTAGCTATTGGCCGCGTGCCGGCGCTTTTCGTCGCGATCTATCTTACTTATGTCGCCACCGGCAGCCCTTTCCGCATGAAGACGCAGTTCTTTAAGTTCCATGCAATGCGTAGCGTGCTCATCATGCTGACCGGCTTTACCTTCTTTGAAGGCCTACGTCGTCTGCCGCTGGTCGATACGATCGCCATTGCCTTCGCGGCACCCCTTTTCGTCGCAGCTCTTTCCGGCCCGTTAATTGGCGAAAAGGTGGGCCTACAACGTTGGGCGGCAGTCGTGTTCGGGTTCGTCGGCGTTGTAATAGCACTCATCGCAGCGCCGCGTGGTGAGACAGGCAGCTTCTGGGCTCATCTCAATACGGGCGCGCTGTTAGTGCTCGCGTCCGCACTCTTTTATGCCCTCACTCTTATCACACTACGGCGTATCTCCAGCAAGGACAGTTCGCATAATATCTTGTTCCACACCTCGGCGGTCGCACTCATCATCGTCTGTCCGATGGCTTTCATGTACTGGAAGTGGCCGACCGGAACGGATTGGGCGATCTTGATCTTGCAAGGAACGAGCTCAGCCTTCGCCCAGCTTTGCATGATCAAGGCCTTCCGCAGCGGCGAGGCATCTATGCTGGCACCTATCGAGTACACAGCACTGGTCTGGGCGGCTATCTTAGGGTGGTCAATCTGGAGTGAGATTCCAACCCTTCAGACTCTTGGTGGTGCGGCCATCATCATTGCCGCCAACCTCTTCATTGCGCATCGGGAGATGCATTATGCACACAGATCGACAAAAGATCCGGTTCCAGAGAATCAGGTCCTGCCTGACTAACAGCGGCTGACGTCAGAAACTCGGCGTCTCTTCAAAGGAAAGCATCTGGTAAATCGGGTCTAGATCGTGAACCCCATCGGCCCAGAAATCGAGATCGCGTAGGCGGCCGTCGCGTACCGAATACGCCCAGCCATGAACACTCAATGGTCGGCCCGCCTTCCAGGCATTCTGCACGATCGTCGTGTGGCAGATGTTGCGAACCTGCTGGCGGACATTCATCTCACACAGCATATTTAGGCGACGTTCAATATTGGGCTCACCTTCCAATATATCGGCATTTGCCGCGTAGACATCCTTGATCTGCCGCAGCCAATTGTCGATAAGGCCAATCTCTGTATTGCCCATGGCCGCGCGCACGCCGCCGCAGCCGTAATGGCCGCAGATGATGATATGTTCAACCTTTAGCACGTTGACCGCGAATTCCAGCACTGACAGGCAGTTGATATCGATATGGTAGACGAGGTTGGCGATGTTTCGGTGGACGAAGATCTCACCTGGGGGTAAATCGAGAATCTGATTGGCGGGAACGCGGGCGTCGGAACAGCCGATCCAGAAATATTTTGGTACTTGCTGTTCGGAAAGGCGATTGAAGTAATCTGGATCCGCAGCGACTTGTCGCTCGGCCCATTTACGGTTGCGCTGGAAAACCTCGGCATGGGTCTTTTCAGTCATCTTTTGGCCTTTGATTCACGCGAGTTTACCTCGCTCACCCAGGGGGCTAGGCAGAATGCATGGCCTCGCATACCATGCCGCAACGCTTCAAAACAATAGGATCTGTACCCTTCATGGCTGGTGCACCTTCGCCCAAAGGCATCAAACTCCTGGTGGATTTCGGCCCCCTGATCGTCTTTTTCGTAGCCTATAAGATAGCTGGCTTCATGGCGGCAACTATCTCAGTTATGGCGGCAACTTTCATTGCCCTGGCGATCGGCTATGCAGTGACCCGGCGTATTGCGGTGGCGCCAGTAATCACGGCGATCGTCATCGCGATCTTTGGCGGTCTGACACTCTGGCTACAGGACGAAACCTTCTTCAAGATGAAGCCTACCATCGTCCAGGGTGTTTTCGCGCTCTTACTATTCGGTGGCCTCGCGTTGAAACGACCCACGCTGCAATATGTGATGGGCGACGCACTGCAGCTGACTAGAGAGGGTTGGCGATTGCTTACTCTACGCTTTGCCCTCTTCTTCACCGTCATGGCGATCTTGAACGAGATCGTTTGGCGCAATGTGTCGGAAGAGCTTTGGATCGACTTCAAGGTGTTCGGGATTTTTGGCCTCACGATCCTCTTCAGCCTCAGCCAGATGCCGTTAATGAAGCGGCATGTGATCGAGACCGACAAAGCAACTTGACGAGACTCCAATGTCGACGCTCCTGCCACATATGAGTGCTGGAGCGGCCGTACTCGTTTTTGGCACGGTCTTCATCGCTGGCTTTTTACGCGGCTTCACCGGTTTCGGTTTTGCCTTGGCCGCCGTGCCGGTGCTCACACTTTTCGTCGAGCCGGCCGCCGTGGTGCCGGCCATTCCGATTGTCGCTATGATCGCTGGAGCCGAGCAGCTGCCGCGCGCTTGGAAGAGCGCTAATTGGCACGCTGTTTACCGCCTGCTTCTAGGAGCTATGCTTGGTGCGCCCTTTGGTGTCTTGGCTCTTACATACTTCTCGGCCAACGCAATGCGCGTCATTATTGGCCTCGTTCTCCTCGGTGCCGTACTAGCACTTTGGCGTGGCTATCGTTTCAAAAAACGTCCGCCAACAACCGCACAGGTGGGGATCGGCATCGCCTCCGGTATTCTGAACGGCGCCACCGCTATGGGTGGGCCGCCCGTCATCTTGTTCTTCTTGGCCGCACCCGAAGGTGTCGCAGTCGGCCGCGCATCGCTTTTGGTCTATTTCTTTTTCATTTCGGCATGGAGCATCGTTGCTCAAGCCATCGCCGGGCTGCTCAATCTTAACGTCCTGATGCTTGCCTTGCTAATGATCCCGGTAATGGCAATCGGCAATGTTTTCGGTGATCGGTTGTTTAACCGGGCTGAGGCGCCGACTTACCACCGCGTGGCTCTCGGCTTTCTGCTGGCGATCGCCGTGCTGGCCATCGCGCGGGCGATCATTAACTAGAACGCACCAACGACTTATGGAGCGATGGTAATCGGCGTTCCATTAGGTACTAGCTGCCAAATTTCTTCGATCTCGGTATTGTCTAGGGCAATGCAGCCTAATGTCCAATCCACCTTCGGTGCCGTCGCCAGGGGGTAGGAATTGGGCAATCCGTGGATAAAAATGTCACCGCCAGTTCGAACGCCGAGTTTTGCGCTTTCCGCACGATCGGCGTTATTCGGATAGTTTATATGAAGCGACCGATGATACGCGCTATGAGCATTGCGGTAGTCGATCCGATACTCCCCTTCAGGTGTCCGCTGGTCGCCTTGGCGACGCTTCGGGCCTATGGGGTTGCCGCCGAGCGCGATCTTGTAACTACGGATGACCTTGCCCTCACGTAACAATTCCAGGCGGCGCTCAGATTTATCGATAAAGACAGCATCCACCTGTTCGTCCGCTGGTAATGTGGCTGGAACAACGTCGGTTCGAGCCGTCACGGCCGTAATACAGCCAGCGGAAATCAGGACGATGGTAAGCAGAATGCGTTTGACCAACCACATAGCCAAGCCATCGCAGCCCTTTGTGGCGAGATAAAGACCAAATTGTGGCAGAAACTAAAAGAAACACTACCTCCACAATGTTGATTTTACTTTGCTCAGATGTTGCTGTCTGGAACTGCCGCTTTCTTCTTGGCGATAAATTCTTTCAGCGCTTCGTCGAGCGCAGGGTCGAGCGCAGGGGCCTCGTAATCGCCCAGCATGCGTTTGAACAGCTTGTTGGCACGGGTCGCTGCGTCTTGAGCCCCTTCCGCTTCCCATTGCTCGAACGAGTTATTGTCGGCAATGCTCGAACGATAGAACGCTGTCTCGAAATTTTCTTGAGTATGCGCGCAACCGAGAAAGTGGCTGCCCGGGCCTACCTCTCGAATGGCATCGAGCGCCTGGCCGTTCTCCGAAAGATCGACACCCCGCGCGAGTGTTTGCATCATACCGAGCTGATCGGCGTCCATAACGAATTTCTCATACCCCGCCGAGAGACCGCCTTCTAACCAACCTGCGCCATGCAGCACGAAATTAGTGCCTGCCTGCAGTGTCGGTAGCAAAGTCTGAGCGCTTTCGTAAGCCGCCTGCGCGTCCGCAATTTTGGAACCGCAGAGCGAGCCGCCGGTACGGAACGGAAGGCCAAGGCGACGCGCGAGTTGCGCACATGCAAGCGATACCAAAGTGGGTTCTGGTGTGCCGAAGGTCGGGGCACCCGACTGCATAGAGATCGAAGAGGCAAACACGCCGAATATCACCGGAGCACCCGGGTTATAGAGCTGTGCCGTCGCGGAACCAGCCAGTACTTCAGCAAGAACCTGTGCGATCGTGCCTGCCGCCGTTACTGGACTCATAGCGCCTGCGAGAATGAACGGCGTCGTTATGCAGGCCTGGTTATTGCGGGCGTAAACCTTCATGGCACCCAGCATGGTGCCGTCCCAGACCATGGGCGAATTGGCGTTGATGAGACTGGTGATGACCGTGTTCTTGGCGACGAAATCGGCACCAAATAGAATCTTTGCCATTTCGACCGTGTCTTCGGCGCGTTCGGGTGCGGTGACCGAGCCCATGAACGGCTTATCACTCAGTTTCATATGGCTGTAGACCATATCGAGGTGCCGCTTGTTGACCGGCAGATCAACCGGCTCGCAGACAGTGCCGCCCGAATGGTGGATTGAGGGCGACATATAGGCAAGTTTCACGAAATTCTGGAAGTCAGCGATGGTAGCATAGCGGCGACCGCCATCTAGATCGCGCACGAAAGGCGGGCCATAGACGGGTGCGAAGACCGTGGCGTTTCCGCCGATCAGTACGTTCCGCTCCGGATTACGGGCATGCTGAATGTACTGGCTTGGTGCCGATCGTTGCACGATGGAACGTGCTAGGCCGCGCGGGAATTTGATTCGAGTGCCCTTCACATCGGCACCCGCCGTCTTCCACAGTTCCAGCGCTTCCGGCTCGTCACGGAACTCAATGCCGACTTCCTGCAGGATTGTGTCGGCATTACGCTCCATAGTCACGAGGCCTTCTTCATCCAGCACCGTCACCAGCGGAATCTTACGAATAATATAAGGGTTCTGGATCAGCTTCGGCTTCTGGCGCTGAGCGCGGCGAGCATCCGCACCGCCACGAGCACGTCGCCCGCCGGCTTCTGCTGTCTGTTCCGCTGTGGACATTTTTGTCGGCCTTTCCCGTGAATCAAACGAATAGACGCATGAGTAAATCGTCGCCCATATCGGCATCGGACGCCAGGTTGCTCTAGCGAAAGCGCGACAAGCCCTCACCAGTTCGCGCCAAATGCGGCATTCCGTAAAACATTGGTTTTGCGGCGCAATATCACGGCCTATCTCGTTTACGCCATTTTGCGCTAGCTGCCAGAGGAATGCGCGGCCGGAGTACAAAAACCTTGTTAAAGCTGACACATAGGGTGAGTTTATCGGCTACTTGTCGCGCGCCATTTTGCTAATGTCGCAAACAGGCAGCAATCACCCGGCCAGCAA
>CAYOYT010000149.1:0-6238 GCA_964408245.1 uncultured Dongia sp.
CGAAGTGGCGGTTGTGGTTTCTGCGATGTCCGGCGTCACCAATCAGCTGGTCGATTGGTGCAAGGAAATGGCCCCACTGCACGATGCGCGCGAATACGACACCGTGGTGGCTTCCGGCGAGCAGGTGACTTGTGGCCTGACCGCGATCGCGCTGCAGGAGATCGGTGTCAACGCGCGCTCGTGGCTCGGTTGGCAAGCCCCCATCGCGACTGACGATGCGCATGGCAAGGCCCGCATCATCTCGATTGCATCCGATGATCTCGACAAGCGTTTTGCCCAAGGCCAGGTCGCTGTCTTTGCCGGCTTTCAGGGCGTCGGCCCAGACAATCGGGTGACGACACTCGGCCGCGGTGGCTCCGATACCTCGGCGGTGGCGATCGCAGCAGCCATCGGCGCCGACCGCTGCGACATCTTCACCGATGTCGACGGCGTCTATACGACCGATCCAAGGATCGTCGCCAAGGCGCAGAAACTCGATAAGATCACTTATGAGGAAATGCTGGAGATGGCGTCGCTGGGTGCCAAGGTCCTGCAGACCCGATCGGTAGAAATGGCGATGAAGCATCGCGTGCGCGTGCAGGTCCTTTCGAGTTTCGAGGACAAGCCCGGGACGCTGGTGGTTGATGAGGAAGAGATCATGGAAAAGGAATTGGTGAGCGGTATCGCCTACAGCCGCGACGAAGCGAAGATCACACTCACGCGAGTCGCCGACAAGCCGGGCGTTGCCGCTGGTATCTTCGGGCCGTTGACGGATGCCAACATCAATGTGGATATGATCGTCCAAAATATATCGGAAGACGGCCAAACCACTGACATGACCTTTACCGTGTCGAAAGGCGATTACGACCGCGCTCGGCAGGTGTTGGAAGGTGCGCGCAATACGCTCGATTTTAAGGACCTCATTTCTGACAAGAACGTGGTGAAGGTTTCGGTAATCGGCGTCGGCATGCGTAGTCATGCCGGCATCGCGCAGCGTATGTTCAAGGCACTGGCCGAAAAGGGCATCAATATCCAGGTCATTTCGACCTCGGAAATCAAAATCAGTGTGTTGGTTGCGGAAGAGTATACTGAACTTGCCGTCCGTGCGCTGCACAGCGCCTACGGTTTAGACGCCGAGTAATACAAGGGAAGAGGGGAACCCAGCGCATGGACCGAGCGCACGCAACCGCGCATCTCGACGCGCTCTGGCAGCGTGGCTGCGACTTCTTCGGCACGCGATACGCCATCATGGGCGGCGCCATGACCTGGGTATCTGAGCGCAATTTGGTATCAGCGATCTCGAATGCTGGCGGTTTCGGTGTCATCGCCTCTGGCTCGATGAAACCAGAAATTTTGGAAGTGGAGCTTAAGGCCACGCAAGCGCTCACCAATCAGCCTTTCGGCGTCAATCTCATCACGCTTCATCCGCAGCTCGAGCAGCTCATCGACGTCTGCCTCGATCTCAACATGTCGCATATCGTGCTGGCGGGAGGCCTGCCGCCGGGTGGTGCTCTAAAAAAGATTAAGGACGGTGGGGCAAAAGCGATGTGTTTCGCGCCGGCCGTTGCGATCGCTAAAAAACTGGTGAAGTCTGGCGCCGATGCCATCGTGATCGAGGGCATGGAGGCGGGCGGACATATTGGCCCAGTCTCAACCTCGGTGCTGGCACAGGAGATCCTACCAGTCATCACGGACGTGCCAGTGTTCGTGGCGGGCGGGATCGGCCGTGGCCAGGCAATGCTGGGTTATCTTGAAATGGGGGCATCAGGTGTACAGCTCGGGACACGCTTTGTGTGTGCCGCCGAATCCATTGCGCATCCCAAATTCAAGCAGGCATTCATCCGCGGTGCCGCGCGCGATGCGGTGCCCTCGACCCAGATCGATCCTAGGTTTCCAGTGATTCCTGTGCGAGCACTCGCCAATGATGGCACGCGCAAGTTTATGGACATGCAGCGGCAGGTGATCGACCGGTTCAATGCCGGCGAGCTTAACCAGAAAGCGGCTCAGCTCGAGATAGAGCATTTCTGGGCAGGTGCTCTGCGTCGCGCCGTCATCGACGGCGACGTCGAAACAGGTTCCGTCATGGCTGGGCAATCAGTCGGCATGGTGACAAAGGAAGAACCGACAGCCAACATCATCCGCGATCTTATCGACGGTGCCCTGGCGGCTCTAGCCGACCGGCGGCATGTGTCGCAAGGATAAGACGCATGAGCCAGCAGGGCGTTCCCGCGGGTGGTGATCTGACGGGTGCTCGGCTGTTGTTGCGGCGCATTCGCACAACGATGGCGCGCAACTTGCCGGCGCAGGGCCGGCTGGACGAGGTGGTACGCACCATCGCCGGCGCCATGGTCGCGGAAGTGTGCTCCGTCTATTTGCTACGCGCGGGCGAGGTGCTTGAGCTGTTCGCAACGGAAGGTCTCAAAGCCGAAGCCGTTCACATGACACGCCTACGGGTCGGCGAAGGCCTGGTTGGCGATATCGCAAGCCATGCACGGCCGCTGGCACTTGCCGACGCGCAACATCATCCGCAATTCGCCTATCGTCCCGAAACTGGCGAGGAACTCTATCAATCGCTGATGGGCGTGCCAATCCTGCGGGCGGGCCGCGTCCTTGGCGTGCTTGTGGTCCAGAACAAGACGCGACGTCATTACACCGAGGAAGAGGTGGAGACGCTGGAGACCGTCGCCATGGTGGTGGCGGAACTCATCGCTGGTGGTGAGCTCATCTCACGAGAAGAGCTAACGCCGGTCACGGGCATTGGGGTGCTGCCGGAGCGTATGGACGCGCTGGCCTTGGCACCAGGTCTTGCCCTTGGCATCGCCGTGTTGCACCAGCCCGACATCACGCTCACGCAGCTCGTCGCCGAAGACCCCTTGAAGGAGATCGAGCGCCTCGATGATGCCTTTAGCTCGATGAAGCTGGCGCTCGATGAACTCCTCACCGAGGAGGACGGAGCTGCCGGCGGCGAGCATCGCGAAGTATTTGAGACCTATCGCATGTTGGCCGAGGATCGTGGCTGGGCTAACCGTATCATCGAGGCGATCGAGACCGGTCTCACTGCGGAAGCTGCGGTACAAAAGGTGCAGAACGATATGCGCGCTAGGATGCGCGACATTCAAGATCCCTACCTCAAAGAGCGCCTCTCCGATCTTGACGACCTCAACAACAGGTTGCTGCGACATCTGCTCGGCATTCATGAACTGCCAGCCCTGCGCGATCTACCTGAGAACACCATTCTGGTCGCGCGTAATATGGGACCGGCGGAACTTTTGGATTATGACCGCAAGCGGTTAAAAGGGGTGGTTCTCGAAGAGGGCACGGCAAGCTCGCATGTTGCCATCGTCGCACGGGCGCTGGACATTCCACTGCTTGGCCATTGCAATGGGCTGATGGCGAAGGTGCAGGCCGGGGATAGCTTGGTGCTCGACGGTGAGAACGAGCAGATTTTCATCCGCCCGTCGGAAGATATCCTACAGGCTTTTTCGATCAGCATGAATGCGCTGCAGGCACGCCAGGTAACCTATGCCGCCAATCGCGACCTGCCGGCTATTACCAAGGACGGTGTTGATATCGGGCTGATGATGAATGCTGGTCTCTTGATCGACGTGCCACAGCTGGGAGCAACTGGTGCTGTCGGTATCGGCCTCTACCGCACCGAGGTCACGTTCATGGTGGCGCATTCCTTTCCCGATGTTGCACGCCAGCGTGACGTTTATGCACGCGTGCTCGATGGTGCCGAGGGACGCCCCGTCGTTTTCCGCACGCTCGATATCGGATCGGATAAAGTGCTGCCTTACTGGCAGCGCGACGCTGAAGAGAATCCGGCGATGGGTTGGCGCGCGTTGCGGATCTCGCTTGATCGGCCGGCAATGCTGCGCCAGCAGTTGCGCGCGATGATTCTCGCCGCATCCGGCCGGGCGCTTCACGTCATGTTCCCGATGGTAGCCCTGGTGGACGAGTTCGACGCGGCAAAGGAAATCCTCGATCTTGAATTGCAGCGCGCGGAAGAGAAGGGCGGCGTTCTTCCCGAAACCGTGAAGGTCGGCGCTATGTTCGAGGTGCCATCGCTTTATTGGCAGATGGACGAGATTCTAGAGCGCGTCGATTTTCTGTCCATTGGCAGTAACGATCTAGCTCAATTCGTCTTTGCAGCCGATCGCGGCAACACGCAATTGCAAGGTCGCTATGACCCGTTATCGCCAGCTTTCCAGCGCTTGATTGGCGGCATCATCGAGGCAGGCCAGGTGCATCAAAAATCGATCAGCATCTGTGGCGAGATGGCGGGTAATCCCGTTGATGCGATGGCCTTGATGGCTATGGGCCTAAGGACACTTTCCATGGCGCCGCCGGCGATCGGGCCCTTGCGCGCGATGGTGCGCAGCCTCGATCTTGGCCAGTTAAAAGCCTATATGGCAGCACTTGGTCCGCAGCGCGGTCCGGATATGCGCTCGTCCTTGCGGGCCTTTGCCCGCGATCACGGGGTGGCGCTCTAAAAAGAGTCTTTGGCCACACTCGTACCTTTGTGTGTGTTTTCGGCTATTCCAGTGGGTAATGTGAAGTTAAATGCGATTGCGATTGAACTCTGGTGAATATATATAAGTAATTGACTTGGCGTGGCCTTTTTAACACAGATCAACGCCCGCGCGTGGTAACCAGGATCGTTTATGGCCAGTCGTAAATTGGGAATGTTTGGCGTCGAGCCGAACGATTTTATCGATGAACGAAACGAGGATGGGGTCGCTGCCCTCTTGCGTCGACGCCGGGAAGAGTTGGGTCGGGATGTGGGAGTCGTCGCACGCCAGCTCCGTATTCGCGCTGTCTATATCTCCGCTATCGAAGAAGGCCGCCTTCAAGACTTACCAGGTACGGCTTATGCGGTCGGATTTGTGCGCGCCTATGCCGATTACCTTGGCCTCGATGGCAACAGCGTGGTGGGCGATTATCGCGATGAGCTTGCGCGCCGCTCGCGCCAAAACCAGCTGATCTGGCCGGTCGACCAGGTGGAGCATAAGCATTTCCCTGGCGGCATCGTTTTGGCCGTCTGCGTTCTCTTGGCCGGTGCCATATATGGCGGCTGGTATTTCGCGTCGCGGCCGGGTGGGATGGGCATCGATCTGATAGACCAAGTCCCTGATTTCATGAAGAAGCAGACCAACGGCGATAGCGACGACCAAGTTGAGGGCCAGACGGGTATGAAGGTGCCGGCTGACGAGATTGGTGGGAGCCCGACCAGCGCGCAGGCCTCGCCGCTTAGGGACGTGACACTGCCCGGTGACGAGGCGAATCAGCGTACAGAAGCATCAGCAGCAAAGCCTGCGGCAACTGCTTCAACCGAAACACCGACTCAAACCGCCGTGCCGGCGAATAAGGGTGTCGTGCTGCGCGCCACCAAGGATTCATGGGTCGAGATATTCAACGCCAAGAACGATGTGATCCTGCAGCGTATTCTGCGGGCCGGTGAGACTTTTACGGTTCCTGTCCAAGATGGTCTCACGATGAATACCGGCAATGCCGGGGGGGTGATCGTCGAAGTTGACGGCAAGGCCCGCCCAGCCCTGGGGTCGGTCGGCGTGGTCAAACGCGGCGTGAAGCTGGACCGCGCGTCGCTAGGGATGCAATAGCTCTTTAATAAACCTCTGAATTAGCGAACTATTTCTTCTGATAAGAGATTAAGCAGGACATTGCCCAGGGCTTGATATTTTGATCTAAGCGGCGCATCTTCAGGCCAAATCAGCCGCCAAGCGGGCCTGGTTGCGGTAAATCCGATGGGAACGATCCTGTCGGCAGCCCCAGCGGGCATCAGGCCCCATAGACAATTGTGAGCAAAGTCGAAACATGAGCGTCCGGCCCTATCGCGATATTCAGCGCCGCAAATCCCGCCAGATTCGTGTCGGCAAGGTCCTGGTTGGCGGCGACGCGCCTATCAGCGTGCAGACCATGACTAATACGCTGACCACTGACGTGGCAGGCACTATCGCCCAGATTAATGCCGCCGCCGCCGCGGGCGCTGATATTGTCCGTGTATCCTGTCCCGACGAGGATTCGACCAAGGCGCTCAAAGAAATCGTAAAGCAGGTCGATGTGCCGATCGTCGCGGATATCCATTTTCACTATAAGCGCGGCATTGAGGCGGCTGAAGCGGGTGCCGCATGCCTGCGCATTAACCCTGGCAATATTGGTAACGCTGACCGCGTGCGCGAAGTGGTGAAGGCGGCCAAGGATCATGGCTGTTCGATGCGTATCGGCGTCAACGCTGGAT
>CAYOYT010000150.1:0-4375 GCA_964408245.1 uncultured Dongia sp.
CCTAAGATAGTAGTTAGCTGCCGTCGCCTTCCGACTTTTCCAGCGAAAGCGGAAAGATCAATGTCCAGCAAAAGCCGCTATGGTCGCCGCTTTGCTGCAATTCTCCGCAGAGACTGCGAGACATCGCGTCCACGATGCTAGAGCCGACCCCCGTTCCTTTGGCGGGTTCGGTTTGCCCCGAATGACCCACACCTTCATCTTCGACTGTTAGTGCCAGCTTGTTGTCGCCATGCGGCACAAGCTTAACGCGAATGGGGCCGCCCTCTCGAGGATAGGCATATTTCAGTGCATTGGTCACGAGCTCTGTGACAATGATGCCGATAGAGATGGCGCGGTCGGTCGCAAGCTTTAGATCTTCTATCTCGATCGACAGGCTGCAGCCGCGATCCCTCGCCGCGAGCTGCTGATCCTCCAGCAGTTTGACGAGGTAAGGCTGCATCTGCACATGCTGTATATCTTCAGAGGTGTAGAGTCGCTGATGCACCTGTGCTACAGCGATGACGCGTTCCGCCGCCTGGCGCAGCACGTCCTTTGCATGGGCGTCTTGGGTCGATGATGCCTGCAAACGGATCATTGATGTGATGAGCTGCAGCGAATTGCCGATGCGATGATTCATCTCATGCAGCAGCACGGATTGTTTAGCGGTCAGCTTTTCCAGTCTTTCATTGGCTGCGCGCATTTCAGCTTCGGCCCGCTCTTTGGCATGGCGCAACTGAGCTTGGCTGACAGCGATGCCGATGGCTTTACGCAAGAGAGCGAGAAAGGAGCCCTGCATATCCTTGACGACAAAGTCGCTGGCGCCCGATTTCAACGCCGCGACCGCAATGTTGATGTCTTCCGTGCCAGTTACATAAATGACGGAGGGTGCATGCGGTAAATTGGTCAAGGCGGCCAAAATTTCGAGACCATTCTCGCCCGGCATGAAATGGTCGAGGCCCACGACCTGGAATGCATTTTCTGCAGCAAGGCGCAATCCATCGGTGCCGCTATAAGCCACGGTCGTGTCAATCTCGTGACGGGCCAACTCCTTGGCTACCAGCCGGCATATGCCGGGGTCATCGTCAATGTAGAGAATATGAGGTTTGATCGACATAAATAGGTTTGCGCTTAGGCCGGCGGCAACTCGATGATGCTGAAGAACAAGCCCAGCTGGCGTACGGAATTGGCGAAAGCCTCATATTCCAGAGGTTTTTTCACATAAGCGCTGCAGCCCAGTTCATAGCATTTCTGAATCTCGACTTTATCGTCTGTCGTGGTCAGCACAATGATCGGGATGCGTTTGCTCCGCTCATCGGCCTTGACCTTGGCGAGGATGTCGAGGCCGCTCATATCGGGCAGATTGAGGTCGAGCAAGATCAATATCCGGCGATCGTCGCTCGGATGACCAGCCTGGCTCTTTTTCATGACATAAGACAGAGCTTCTGTGCCTAGGGTGAATGGGATGATCTCGTTGCTGATTCCAGCGCGCCGTATGTTCTTCTCGATCAGCCGCGCATGGCCTTCATCATCTTCAATCATGACGATGCTGATGGGCGTCGTCGTCATCGGCTAGGTCCTTTCTATCTCGTGCAGATCTATGGGGAGGCTCGGCTCAGCCTGTGGGAGGATAACGGAGAATACACTGCCCACACCGAACTCTGATCGGCAACTGATTTTACCGCCGAGGCGTCTAATGAGGACTTTCAGATGAGCCAGACCGATGCCTTCGCCCGGCCTATCCTGCTTGCCCCCGCGGCGGAAGAGGTCGAAAACCCGAGCAAGATCTTCCGGCGTGATGCCTCGGCCGTTATCCTCGATCTCGATAATCACCATCCGACCAAGCGCTCGTCCTCGCACAATGATACGGCCAAGACGATTCTCGTCGAGATATTTGACAGCGTTGTCGAGCAGATTGCCGAAGATTTGCTCGATGGCGAGGCGATCGCTGACCAGCGCTGGCAGCGGCTCTACCACGATCTCCGCGCCTAACTCACCGATTCGATGCTTCAACGTCGCGGCGATTTCTCCCGCCAGCTTGTTCATGTCGAGCGGTTCATAGTGGAAGCGGCGCTGGCCGGAACGAGCGAGCTTCAGAACGGCGCTGATCAACCGGTCCATCTTGATGGTGGATTGCTGAATGAAGTCGAGCGCCTCGCCAAATTCCTGATCGATTCCGGTGGCTGGGCGTGATGGCTGATCCGTCGTTTCCTGCACGCCGAGCAACTGCGCCGTTTCGCGACGGATGGTCGCGAGCTCGGCCGTAAATCCCATGATGTTCACCAGCGGCGAGCGCAGATCGTGACTGATGATGTAGGCGAATTTTTGAATCTCGTCATTTGCTTCTTGTAGGTCGGCCGTACGTGCGGCGACGCGCTCTTCCAGCAGGTCTTTGGCTGAGCGCAAAGTTGCCTCTGTCTGCTGCAGGCCACGGGTGTGACGGATACCGCTCCATACAGCAAGGCTCGAGACGGCCAGAACAAGAACGGCGGCCCCTAGCTGGACAGCGAGCAACCAGGTGCTGTTGCGGTACCAGCTATCGATACGTAGCTCCGTCTTTTTGCTGGAGGCTTGCCAGAGTGCAGCGATACTCTCGCGAATCTGGTCCATCAGATTTTTGCCAGAATTCGTCTTTACGATGCCTAGCGCCTCGTCTTGCTGGCCTGCTTGAAACAGCGTCAGCACGCGCTCCATTTCATTGAGTTTAGCGTTCACCAGCGTGCGCAGGTTGATGGCCTCGGTCGCCATAGCAGCGTCAGTGCTCGTGCTCTCCGTCAACGTTTCCAAAGCAGGGTTAAGCTTGCTGATGCTATCGTGATAAAGATCCAGATAGTCCTGATTGGTGGTCAACAAGAAACCGCGCTGACTGGTCTCGGCGCGCTGAACCAGGATCAACAAGCGGGCAATATCTGTGGTGACGCGTTGCCCCCGAAGCATTTCCGTGCCGGCATCGCGGTTGTCGAATGTCAACAGGACTGAGACGATGGCGATAATGGCAACAAGTGCCATGGCACCAATCAGAATGAATACTTGGTTGATGGGTCGTCTGGAGGTTGTGGTGGCGGTGTCCAGTTTCTCTCGGAGCGATTCCAGCGATTTACCTTCCCCAAGCGTCGCGAGGCGAGCCAAATCTAAACTCCATGAAGTGAGCCGGACGCGGGCAAATGGTAAAATGACGGATATGTCTGGAAGGCGTCGGTTTCCATCCTGAAGAGTGTCTGAATCAGCGTCAAGATCTTCGATCGGTAAAATACCCGACAAGAAATTTTGTTTTCGGAAGCATAACAAGAAGGCGGAGATTGGAACTGGCACGATTGTCTCGCGTTAATAATGCGTGACATCTGTGCATCGGCTCGGTTTGCTGTGCCTCAATCGTGGAGAAATCGCATGCTTGGTACCATTCTTCTCGTTCTGCTTATCCTGATGCTGCTTGGCGCCGTGCCAGCCTGGCCACATAGCCGCGGCTGGGGCTACGCACCGAGCGGTATCGTCGTCGTTCTGCTTATCGTCTTGGTGATTGCGCTCACAACTGGTCATATCTGACGTAAGTAAAAACAAAAAAAGAACCCTGCTGGCTAGTTGGTCAGCTGGGTTCTTTATGTTTACCCGATAATAACTTCAGGCGACGAAATAGCTGGTGACAATCGCCAGCGCTAGGACCGCCAACGCGCATGAGATGAACAGAATGTTACGTACCCGTCCGCTAATAATCCCGGCTCGGGCGTCTTGCGAAGCGATATGTTGATGCGGGTCCGACATGTCAGATCACCGAACGAGCGGCCTGTGCTAAAACAGCCAAGGCATTCTGTTGATGGGGGCAGGGCGGCGGCGCTAGCGGCGACGTGATCGGTGGCGTTACCTGCTGTAAGACTGCGTGATGATCGGTGGAGCGGGGCGAATTAGGTGTCATGGCCTATCCTTTCGCATAGTAATGCAAAAGAACAACACCGATGAGGCGCTTCGGTTGCCGCGAACTCAGGCTAAACCTGCGGCGATTAAAACGGAAACAGCAGCGCTAGTCAGTCCTGGTATCCGCCATTTTCTCTAGAAGGTCGCGCGCGAATGCATCGGCGCCGCGTTCCATCTCGCGCAAGGCCGGAAGCTGCACGATATCGTGAAAGGCCGTGAAATTTAGCATCTCGCCTTGGAGACTCGTCGTCTCGCCCGTTTCTCGCAAAATGGCATAGAGTCGTCGCAGCGTATAAGCGATGGCATAGGTGGCGGCGACAGGAAAGGCGACGCAGGCATAGCCGATATCCTCAAGCTGCGCGGCGCTGAGTAAGGGCGATTTGCCGCCTTCGACATTATTTGCCATGCAGGGGGCTGGGATCTCGCTGCAGATCCGCGCCATTTCGTCGATTGTGAGCGGTGCTTCGACGAAGATGAGATCGGCGCCGGC
>CAYOYT010000150.1:4385-6234 GCA_964408245.1 uncultured Dongia sp.
GCACGATATATCTGAGCGCGCTCGATCGCCGCTTCAAATCCTTCGATCGCGCGCGCATCCGTGCGTGCCATGATCACTAGATCGCCATCGACGCGGGCATCGACTGCGGCTTTCACCTTGGCAACCATTTCCGTGACGGGCACCACACGCTTGCCTTCCATGTGTCCGCATCTTTTGGGCGCGACCTGGTCTTCGAGGAAAAGGGCGGCAACGCCGGCACGTTCATAGGCGCGGATCGTCCGTGCAACACCGATCGACGAGCCATAGCCGGTATCGGCATCCGCAAGAAGAGGCAGTGGGGTGGAATCGCATAAGCGCGCGTAATGATCGGCCATTTCGGCGAGCCCCAGCTGTCCAATATCTGGCGCGCCGAGCAAGCTCGCGGTTGCAGCATAGCCACCCGCGGTGAAGGCGTCGAAACCCGCCATTTCGATGAGGCGGACCGACAGGGCATCATGAGCGCCAGGTAGAACGAGAATGTCCGGCCGGTCGATCAATTGGCGAAATCGGGTGGTGCGACGCATCCTGGGGCGATCCTGTTTGATGGAAAGCTCGACATGATAGCGGGACAGTCCGAGTCGTTCTCCATTCATGACACAGGCCCACGATAGTGGGCTGCTTTTTTAGGGAACTCAGCTACATCTAAGACGTTACCTGGCGGATATTTCGGCAAATTCCTGTTGAATTCTCGTGCTGACCGCACGAGACTAACGCCGGTTTTGGGTTCTTGGGTTTAAAAGAGGGATATAAATCATGTCAAAGCGTTTTATGATCCGCCTATCGGCGGCGGCCTTAGTGGCAGGGAGCGTTCTGGGTGTCGCTGGCCTTGCCGCGGCTCAGGACCAAACGGCAATTTACAGCCAGTATCATCAGGCGATTCGCGCTGCCTTGATCTGCCGTGAAATGAAGTTGGATCCGGCAGCTTGGAGCAAAGTGTCGACTTATATCGACCAAAAGATCAATTACGAGATTCCGGCCGGTGAGCGATTGACGCTGATCGAAGCCGCCAAGACCGATACCCGCGAGCTGATTTGGAACAGTGGTTGCGATTCAGACCAAGTAAAAGCGCTGCTGTCGCTCTATGACGCTGAGCTTGCGAACCCAGCCTAAGGTCGACCGACCTATGAGGCCCTGATTTTGAAACCCCGCTGCCGCAAGGCAGCGGGGTTTTCGTTTGTTTAGATGGTGCAAAGTACCCCCTGTCTAGCTCTCCCCTCAAGGGGGGAGAGGATTAGAGCAAGGTTGTCGTTGCTACCCGGTCAAAACTCCCTCCCCCTTGAGGGGAGGGTCGGGGAGGGGTTTCAGTCATTCTCTATCGAGCCGCAATTGGAGTTCCGCCAAAACAGCCGCCCGGATCATCGATCCACCATAGCCACTCTTCATGTCGCTCAGATCGAAAGCCGTTACTTGAACTGAACCTTGGCGATCTCGTAAGATTTCGAGCCGCCGGGCGTCGTCACTTCGACCGATTCACCGACCGATTTATTGATCAACGCCCGCGCAAGCGGCGCAGAGATCGACAGGCGGCGCGATTTGATATCCGCCTCATCCTCACCGACGATTTGATAGACGGTTTTTTCGTCGGTATCTTCATCGATCAGCGTGACAGTAGCGCCGAACTTTACCTGCTTGCCGGTCAGCTTAGAGACGTCAATGATTTCGGCACGCGAGATCTTGTCCTCAAGCTCGATGACGCGGCCTTCGATGAAAGACTGCCGCTCGCGCGCTGCGGTATATTCCGCATTTTCCGAAAGATCACCATGCTCGCGCGCTTCCGCGATAGCGCGGATCACGGCGGGCCGTTCGACCGTCTTCAACTGCTTCAACTCTTCTTCGAGGCGGGTGAACC
>CAYOYT010000151.1:0-6224 GCA_964408245.1 uncultured Dongia sp.
GTGGGGATCGGTGGCGCCTTCGCTGCCGATGATGAGCACCTTGGATTGTGCATCGAGCAGCAAGGCATCGCGCGCCGGGGTGTCTGTAGCGGCTGTGATCAGCCCAGCAAGACCGCCAACACCTGCTTCGCCACCGACGATCTTCAGATCGCCGTCGATACCTTGCGCGAGGATCTTCATGGCGAAAACGGCCGCGTCATCGGATACGGTCATGAAGGCGAAGCTCGCTTTATCAAGCAAGCGCCAGGCAAGCGGCGAGACCTCACCGCACGCTAGGCCCGCCATCAGCGTATCGAGCTTGCCGGTCACGGCCGTGGGTTTGCCGGCCTTAGCGCTCTGATAGTGGCAATCGGCCTTTTCCGGCTCGACCACCACGACCTTAGGGCGCAAGGCATCATATTCCAGCCATAGATAACCGGCTGCTGCCGCCGGTAATCCGCCAACACCGGCCTGGATGAAGATATGGGTTGGCAATTCACCGGTCGGGAGCTGTTCCAGCATCTCGCCCATCATCACGCCGTAACCGTGCATGACATGGCGCGGAATTTCCAAATAGCCTTCCCATGTTGTGTCGGAAATCACCTGCCAGCCGTTCTTTGCGGCATCGGCGGCGCAAGCACGCACCGAGGCGTCGTAATTGTCGGGTATGCGGCGCATTTCGGCACCATAGGCGGCGATCGCCCGTTCGCGCCCAACGCTTACGCCGGCATGGATATAGATCACGGCGCGGCAGCCGAAGAGTTTGGCGCCCCAGGCGACAGACTTTCCATGATTGCCGTCGGTCGCGGTACAGACAGTGATGTCGCGAGTCCGGCTGCGATATTTTCCGGCAAGAAGATCCCCAACGCTGACCGAGTCGCCGAGGAGCGCCTGGAGATGCCGCAGCACTGCGTAAGCACCGCCCACGGCCTTGAAAGCGCCAAGGCCGAAGCGGCCACCTTCGTCCTTATAATAGATGCGCCCCAGACCTAAGCGCGCCGCCAGGCCATCAAGTTGGCGCAAGGGTGTGGGGCGATAGTCCGGCCAAGCCTTGATCTCGGCTGCCGCCCGCGTAAAGCCGTCCGTATCGACCACACCGGGGCAGGTGCCGTCGAGGCTTTCCTCGGCCGGACTTAGGCGCGGATTGACGAAAACGTGGGCCCGCAGCTGGGGTGGTTTCCAATCGGTCATAGAGGCGACTATTATCAAACCGCTCATATCGACGCAAACGGCAGCGACGCGCGCGACCTATCCGGGAGTTGCATAGATTGTCCAACACTACCTTTTTCGCCCAATTCGCGACCTATAGTAATCGGGTCCTGGGGCGCGTGCGGTTGGTGACGGGTCTGGTGCTGTTCTTTTACGTGCTGACCCATAACCTCAACCATGCCCTGGGCATCGTCTCGTTGAAATGGCTCGAGGCGGGACGCGAAATTTTCCTCGCTTTCTGGCGTTTTACACCGGTCGAATGGGCGCTCTTCATCTCGGTTTTCCTCCATATCGCCGTGGCGCTGATCGCGCTCTATCGCCGCCGCTCGCTGAAGATGCCGTTCTGGGAATCAGCACAACTGGTGTTAGGTCTCGCCACACCGCCTTTGCTGATGCTTCATGTGCTGGGCACCGCTTATGCGAGCGAAGCCTACGGCTTCAAGGATTCTTATGCCTATGTGCTATTAGCCCTGTGGGTCGTTCAGCCAGGTTATGGTGTTATTCAAGCTGCCGCTGTTCTAACCACTTGGATTCATGGCTGCATCGGCATGGGCTATTGGCTGCGTCTGAAACCTTGGTTTCCAAAAGCGCGCCCCTACCTTTTCGCCTTTGCCGTTATCCTACCAGTTTTGGCACTGATCGGCTTTGCCGATGCCGGTCGCGCCGTTGCTGAAAAAATGACTGACGAAAACTGGTTTTTGTTATTGAAGGCGCGCGACAACCTGCCAGGGGCCGAGGCGGTGGCGGACGTCTATCGGCTGCAGAAGCTGGGATTTTGGGTGTGCGGCATCCTGCTTGGCGGCGTGTTGGTGGCGCGCGTCATCCGCCACCAGATCGGTCATGCCCGCGCTATCGAGGTTAGTTACGAGAACGGGATGAAGGTGCGCATTCAAGCCGGCATGACCGTGCTGGAGGCAAGCCGCAGTGCCGGGATTCCCCACGCCGCCGTCTGTGGCGGGCGCGGGCGATGCTCGACCTGTCGCGTGAAGATTTTGAAAGGCGCGGCCACTCTACCGATTCCCGGCGAGGATGAAAGGCGTGTGCTAGCGCGTGTCGGCGCGGCACCCGATACGCGTCTTGCCTGCCAGCTGCGCCCAACAGCGCCGCTTACCGTGGCGCCGCTACTGCCTGCCCAGGCGGGGCCACAACAATCACTGGCGCGCGCCGATTATCATTCCGGTCGCGAATTAGAGATCGCGGTGCTATTCGCAGATCTGCGCGGCTTCACGCAACTTTCCGAGCAACGCCTGCCTTACGATGTCGTCTTCCTACTCAACCGCTATTTCAAGGCGATGGGCGAGGCTGTGAGCGGTGCTGGCGGCCATCTCGATAAATTCATCGGTGATGGCGTCATGGCCCTTTTTGGCATCGAAAGTGGTCTGGGGTTAAACGGCATCGGCGATGGTGGCAAACGCGCTTGCACCCAGGCGCTCGAAGCTGCACGGCGTATGTCGGTCAATCTCGAGGAGCTCAACCGACATCTTGTTACCGATCTCGATCAGCCCTTGCGTATCGGTATCGGCGTCCATTTCGGCCCGGTCATCGTCGGCGATATGGGTTACGGCGCCAATCAACATCTGACCGCGATCGGTGATACGGTCAATACCGCGAGCCGGCTCGAAACGGCGACAAAAGAACTCTCCGCCCAGCTGGTTATTTCGGAACAAGTAGCGCAGCGCGGCGGTCTTGTCGTCGACAAAATGTCGCTGCATCAATTGCATGTTCGGGGCAGGGAACAGACGCTGGGCGTGGTCGCCTTTGCCTCAGCACAGATGGCGCAGCCAGACGTGCAGGTCGCTGAATAGGGCGGACCGCTGAATAGGATGGGCCGCTGAATAGGAGAAAGACTTAATCTAATGTATGGCGCCAAAGCTGGTCAGCCAATTTTCATCGACTGTCCGCACGACGATGCCCATACGACGATGCCAGCATGACAATGGAAGACTGCCAAAAAGAAATGCCCGGAACCAATGTTCCGGGCATTTTTCGTTGACGCTGTAACAAACTTAATTGATTTTGTTCGCGTCCTTGTAGTCGTCGATCGCGTCCTCGAGCGTGTCATATTCATCGCAATCACCGCAGGCCGTTTTCAGCACCGCCAACTGCTTCTCGGCATTAGCCAGGTCTTTCTGTTCGAGATAGAGCTCGCCCAGATATTCGTTGGCGCCAAGATGCTGCGGCTCGAGTGCCAGCGCCTTGAGGTAGTACTCCATGCCAAGCTTCCATTTGCCCGACTTGCGGTGGGCAAAACCGAGCTGGTTGAGCGCGTCGGCATATTCGCCCTTTTCTTTGATCGACTTTTCCAGCAGCGGGATGGCTGCTGTATATTTCTCGTCCTCGATCAGATCGACCGCCTTCTTGTAATCATCGGCCTTGGCAGCTGTCGGGGTCGAATCCGAACCCATGGAAAAAGCATGCCCGGCAAAGCCGAGGCTAAGGGCCGCGAAGGCAGCAATCAGAGTCAAGCGCTGGGTGTTCATTCAAATCTCCTCATTTAACTGATATAGAGCTTTAATCTGGTTCAACATCTGTTTGGCACGATCGGTTCTACCCGGCGCCATCTTAAGTGATAATTGGCCAATCCTCGGCGTATGCGCTGTGAACCGGGTCACAGATGACCCAATCTTTGGACTTTCGGCCGTCGCACTCCTTGGTCGCCATCAGTTTGTTCATCATGCCGCTGTCTTTTGTTCGGACGAGAGGAATATTTGTAAAGACCAGCGAAAAGTCCAAGCACGAATTCGCGAGCCATGCCAGCCTTACGACGCCAGACGCTTATTCATGCTGCTGCAGCAAAAGGTGCGCCTTAGGAAGCCTTGCGTAAAGTCATTTGTGTACGAACAATAAGTCTCGGGGTGAGCCACCCAAATACCGCGCGTTCAGTGTGTTATGAAGGAAGCCAACTCATGGTCGATCTGGCGCTGCCGCATGGTCTGCGTTTCGAGGATCTCTATCAACCGGCAGGTCTCGCCCGGCTGGATGACGTTTTTTTGACATATGTTGGAGCCGGAGATCCGGCTCTCCTCGCCCGACTTGCCGCCGCCAGGGCTGACCAAGCGGACCTGGACGCGAAGACGCAATCGCAGCTCATCCTCGAGCTTGCCGGGCCGCTTGAAGACTTCATCGGTCATCTTTTCGGTATTGAATGCGAGCTGGGTATCCTGCAAGTCGCGCATAACGCGCTCGCACCGCTTTACACCGTGAAGCGCCTCTTCGTGCAGCGCCGCGCGATCAAAGCCTATGGACCCGACAAGATTAAGGAGATCGACGCCGCCGCTCTCCAGGCCGAATTTGCCACACGGCTGGGCGGTGTGTTCGACGAGCTCGGCTTTGCGCGCGCGGTCGAGGGCTGGTGTGCTGATGAAGTGGCTCATGCACGCGAGATTGATCTTGCCTTGAAATATGCCGCTTGGGCGACGCAAAGCGATGCTGGCCAGGCATTACATCGCGGCGGCATCCTCTTCAAGGCCCCAAGGAAGATCGATCCGATGCATCTCGTGCATCTCGAAACTGAAATGCGCGATGGCATCACCACCTATAAGCTCAGCCCCGACAAGCTGCGCCGGCGCGAAGGCTTCGCACTGACCGATTCCGGCACCGATCTCAAAGGCGCACTCGATCAGGCCAATTACTGCATTTGGTGTCACAATCAGGGAAAAGACAGCTGCTCGAAGGGTCTCAAGGAAAAGGATGGCGCCTTTAAGAAAAGCGTCTTCGGCGTCACGCTTACCGGCTGCCCGCTCGAGGAGAAAATATCCGAGATGCACGCGGCAAAGGTCGCGGGTCAGCCTATTGGCGCGCTTGCCATCATCGCCATCGATAATCCGATGGTCGCGGCGACCGGACATCGCATCTGCAACGATTGCATGAAGGCCTGCATTTATCAAAAGCAGGAGCCAGTCGATATTCCGCAAGCCGAAACGCGTATTCTCAAGGATGTGCTGGCGCTGCCTTACGGCTTTGAAATCTACAGCTTGCTAACGCGTTGGAACCCCCTCAATTTCAAGGCACCGGTTGCGAAACTGCCATCAGGTAAAAAGATTCTGGTCGTCGGCCTGGGGCCAGCCGGTTACACACTCGCGCATTATCTCCTCAATGATGGCCATGTCATCGCTGCCATCGATGGTCTCAAAATCGAGCCACTGCCCGCCAATATTTCGGGTGTTACACCGGACGGCGCCCGCGCGCCTTTTCGGCCTATCCGCGATATTGCCGACCTCACAGAGGATTTGGGTAGCCGCGCGATGGCCGGCTTCGGCGGTGTCGCCGAATACGGCATCACCGTGCGCTGGGACAAGAATTTCCTTAAAATCATCCGCCTGTTGCTTGAGCGGCGCGCGAGCTTCGTCATGTTCGGTGGCGTGCGGTTCGGCGGCACGGTGACGCTTCAGCACGCCTGGGACATGGGTTTTGACCATGTGGCGCTTGCCATGGGTGCGGGCAAGCCGACATTGCTCGATATGCCGGGTGGCCTTGCCAAGGGCGTGCGGATGGCGTCGGATTTCCTGATGGCGCTGCAATTGACCGGTGCCGCGAAGGCCGATTCCATCGCCAATTTGCAATTGCGTTTACCTGCCGTGGTGATCGGTGGCGGTCTCACTGCGATTGATACCGCTACCGAAGCGATGGCCTATTACCCACTGCAAGTGGAAAAATTCCTCATGCGTTATGAGACGCTCGCAGTGGAAAAGGGCGAGGCTGTGTTGCGCAGCGCTTGGAATGCGGCAGAGCTTCCCATCGTCGATGAATTCCTCGGCCATGCCCGTGCTATCCGCGCCGAACGCGCCCGTGCCGCTGCTGCGGGAACACCGCCGCTACTCTCCGATATGTTGCAAGAATGGGGCGGTGTCACCATCGCCTATCGTCGTCGCCTTATCGATGCGCCCTCCTATACGCTTAATCATGAAGAGGTGGAAAAAGCGCTGGAAGAGAATATCCGTTTCGCCGAGAATCTGACGCCGACCCGTATCGACGTGGATGCGGCAGGCTTTGTAGAGCGCATCCATTTCACGCATGTCGATGGCAGCGCGCATGAC
>CAYOYT010000152.1:0-6196 GCA_964408245.1 uncultured Dongia sp.
GGTGAAGATGTATGCGACCTTCGGCCCGATGATGGAGAAATACGATCTCTTCATTTGTCCGACGACAGCGTTGCCGGCGGTGAAGGCAGATTTCAACGAGAATAAGGATGTGGTCCGCATCAACAGTAAGATCTCGCCGCTGCCCAAGGTGCTGGCGTGGTGCATGACGACGCCGTTCAACACACTGTCACGCTGCCCGGTGCTTGCCGTGCCGACGGGTCGCGCTGCAAACGATGTCCCTACCTCGATCCAGCTTATCGGCCGCACCTATTCGGATGCTGATGTCTTTCGCGCCGGCATGGCCTTCGAGACGGCGGTGGGCGGTTGGTACAACGCGCGCCACGCGCGACCGGCTCTTTAGAAGATCATGCGCACAGTCTATAGCGAGAGACACCGACTGCAAGACGGCGCTCATGAACTGCTCGAAGGACAGTTCATGAAGGTCCACGAAACGCCGCGCCGGGCCGAGATCGTCATCGAACGTGTGAAGGCGGTCGAGCTCGGCGAGATCCTCGCGCCGCAAGAATTCGGGCTCGATCCTATCCTAAAGGTGCATAACAAGGGTTTCGTCGACTTCCTTCAGACTGCCTGGTCTGAATGGTCGTCGACAGGCCGGACGTTCGATGCCTTGCCCCATGTTTGGCCGGTCCCAGGTTTGGGGCGGCGGCTTTCCAACAGCATCGACGGTAAGCTCGGGTACTACGCGATCGACGCCGGGACACCGATAACCACGGGGACCTGGCGCGCGGTGCTTTCCTCCGCGCAGGTGGCGTTGACCGCGCAGAAGCTGGTCGCAACGGGCGAACGCGGCGCTTTCGCACTCTGCCGGCCGCCGGGGCATCATGCTGGGAGCGATTTCTATGGGGGGTATTGCTTTCTCAACAATGCCGGTATCGCCGCGCAAGCCTTCCGCGACCAAGGGGCGAAGCGCGTTGCTATTCTTGATGTCGATTATCATCACGGTAATGGCACCCAGCAGATGTTCTACGAGCGGGAGGATGTGCTGACCGTCTCGCTTCATGCCGATCCTCGCCAGGAATATCCATACTTTACTGGCTATGCTGACGAAATAGGGGCGGGGGCGGGCGAAGGCTATCACATGAATCTGCCGCTACCTTGGGGTACCGATTGGCGGCGTTACACCGAGGCACTGGAACTTGCGCTGACGCGTGTTCGTCAATACGGCGCCGAAGCACTGGTTATATCCCTCGGCCTCGATACTTTCGAGCATGATCCAATTTCTCGCTTCAAGTTGATGGAAGAAGATTATCATCGTCTCGGTGAGCGCATTGCCTGGGCCGATCTGCCGACCCTTTTCGTGATGGAAGGAGGTTATGCGGTTGACGCTCTTGGCATCAATACTGTGAACGTGCTGATGGGCTTCGAGCAGCGCTGAGGGTAAGTCAATGGCGGGCGGGGCAATCATCAACTGGCTGCAGCGACCCGCCGTCTTGATAATATTTGTTGGCCTTGTCCTGCCCAACATTGCGTTCGTCGTCCTATCGTTGATCGGCATCAGCGTGCCACCGCGCTCGCTACCAATCGTTCTTTATCTCCTGGCGGCGGTGAGCATCCGATTCTTTCCCTGCTGGGCCGTGGTCGTGGCTTTTATCGCGGCTCTGGTTTTCGACGTCATATTCTGTGCCACGCAACTTTTTGGCCTGACGGTGACCGAGGCGATCTTCGCCCTGCACTTCATCAATGAACTCAACATTTTCAGTTCGAGGCTCTATCTGCTGCTCATCCTCTTGCTCGGCAGCGTGTTCGGCCTGACCTTCTACCTTCTAATCAAGAAAACTCCGCTATTACGCCAAGCGCGCACGACGCTGATGCTGCTTTTCGGTCTCTTGGTTCTGCCTGCCGACCTTTGGCTCAATACGCCGCGAGATTCCACTTTCTGGCTCAAGATTGGTCAGGATTTGCCTTTCGAATCGGCCATGGGCAAATCGGGTTTCGGCGAGCTCATCGAACAGCCTAACGGCCGTCACATGCTCGTCGTCATCGTCGAAGCCATGGGACATTTTATCGACCCTAAGAAGCAGGGGTTTCTAGAACAAGCGATCCGGGCTGGCGATATCGAACGACGCTACAATATTACCAGCGGCGTGAATAATTTCATCGGCAGCACGACTGCGGCCGAGATGCGTGAATTCTGCGGGACGCGCGACAGCTATCTGGAGACGCTCGACCGCCTGCGTTCGGATTGCCTGCCGTTCAAGATGACTGCGGAAGGCTTTGTCACCAGCGCCTATCATGGCTTTTCAGGCGGGATGTTCGAGCGGTCGAGATGGTGGCCTCATATCGGCTTCAAGGAAGCGCATTTCGGCGAAGACCTTATGCGACCTGGCGACAAGCTCTGTGGTGACGTCTTCGTCGGTATTTGCGATCCGAAGTTGGTGCGTGATATCGCGTTGCGGTTCAAAGATGCAACGATCCCGCAATTCAGCTATCTATTGACCTTTAATACCCATGTGCCGGTGATTGTTGATCAGGGGTACCATCACCTTGACTGCGGTGCGGACACGGCCGTTATATCAGAGCGCGAAATCTGCATCATGACCGATGCATGGGTTGAATTGCTGCAGACCATCGCAACTACCTTCGCTGCGACGGATACCCCACCCACCGAAATTCTCATTGTAGGCGATCACGCGCCGCCGCTTTGGTATCGCAGCGCGCGAGATTTGTTCACGCCGCGACAAGTCAGCTGGTTTCGACTGACCCCAAAGGCCGATTGATTAGGCAAATATCCTGTTCAGCCAGTCTTCACGTAAGCGCGGCCGCCCAGGCGCTCCAGGAAGACACGCGCAAGATTGTATTCCAGAAACTGGCGCATGTCGGTATCGACGACATATTCGAAATAGGCTCTCGCCTTTTTCGTGTCACCTTGGAGCATAGCTTGGGCGCCGAGATAGAAATGCCAGTCGAAATCCTGATATTTGCGAAGAACCTCGGTGCCAGTTTCCGCCGCCTTTTTCAAATCGGCTTCGGAATTTTGTCCAAGCAGGCGCGCGGCAAGCGGGCTCGGCCATTCGGTTGTTGGCCAGCGTTTCAGCAATCGACGCAGCCCTTCTTTTGCCTCTTCCATGCGGCCGACTTCGCCGAGCGCAATATAGAGCATCAGCGCGTCAAAGGGTTCGGTCGGGTTGAGTTCTTGCGCTTCGCGATAATCTGCGATTGCCGCATCAAGGTCGCCCTTCATATGATGAATCGCGCCACGCAGCGCGATATAACCGCTAGATGGCTGGCTGTCGAGACTGATCGCACGGTTGGCATCGGCGAGCGCTTTATCAACCTCGCCTAAGTCGAGATGAATGATGGCTCGCGCATTGAGAGCTGCCGGCATGTCCGGTTCGATCTGTAGCGCTGTCTTGATGTCCTTAAAGGCTTTTTCATGCGCACCAGCACGTAATTGGTAATTAGCTCGCTCTACCAGTAGATAGGCATTGTCTTTGCGCGCAGTGACAGCAGCATCAAAATCCTCTTTGGCGCCGCCCATGTCGCCGAGCTCAACTCGAGCATTGGCGCGTGTGAGGCGGGCAGAAATATTGCCGGGGTCGAGTTTCAGCGCAGCATCATAATCGACGAGGGCTGCGCGGTAATCATAGGCGCCCGATAGGAATGCACCGCGCGTGATGCGCAAGCTTGCATCGTCTGGAAATCGCTTGATGAGAAGGTCGAGATCGTCAAGAGCCGCTTTTGCATCTCCCTGCATCTTGTCGTTGCGATAGCCCCTGAGCTGTGCTCGCGCATAAAGGGCCGGCGCGAAATCGGGGTTGCTGCGCAGCGCCGCCGAGTAATCGCTCAACGCCGCCGCTTCATCCCCTGACGTCTCCAGCCAAGACCCGCGGAGGGTCAGCAACAAATCAGAATGCGGCTTCTTCGCAATAGCCGCGGTGAGATTGGCGATTGGTTTGCTGGGATCGTCGACTGTATAGCCACGATCGACCGCTTTGTGTTTGGCAAGATAGTCGCTGACCGCTCGATCCTTTGGCAGATAGGGTGCCACTTTGTCGATAAAGGCGGAAACTGGCACTGCGGTCGGCAGATTGCTGAGATAATCCGGCGCGTCCGGGTCACTGATCATTGGCTTCAATTCTTCCGGATGCTCGCTGGTGGAGATCACAGCAATGCCCATCACGCGCGGCCATTTCTCACCGCTCTTCGCCTCGGCAGCGAGGATTGGGCCGCCAGAATTCCCAGGCATGCTGATGCAGTCATGCTGCCAGCCGGTGCTGTCGACCTGCCCGAAAAGCGTGCAGGTGGGGTCGACTGTCAGTTTATCGTTGGTATGATCGGCCGGAAGACCGATCGCGGTGACGGGGCGTGTCGTGCCATCTCTTGTGAAGTCGCTGGTCTTGATCGGCCATAGCTTTAAGTAGCCATAGCCTTCGTCGCCGAGGCATTTGTCGAGCTTGAGCAGCGCCCAATCGTCCCAGCCAGCCTTCTGCCAGGCTTCGCGTCGGTCGGCAGTCGATCCTTTATGAAGATCGCGGGATTCACCCCAAACCACTGGCCGTGCCGGACTTAGGTCGGCAAAGGAATTTGCATCATAATATTTCGGGCCAAGAGCGCCGTTGCCGGCAAAGAACAACAACACTTGATCGGCCGAAATACCCTCCGGTTCTGAGATAACATGGGCAGCCGTCAGGACGTGGCAGGGCGAAACAAGAAACCCAGTGCCCAGCGCCGAACCGGCGGCACCCACATGCAGCACCATGCCGATTGCCCCCATCGGCGTGCCCTTCTCGCGCGGGAGGGTGATTCGGTCGTCAGCTACTTTTGCTGCAGCTTCGTGGCCGAGAAAAAGAACACAGGCAAGAATGGCAAGCTGGCTCTTGAGGCGCATCTATGTTTCCCGGTTACGAGGTGGCGTGGGGAACGTATTTAGTTCTCGTATTAACATGGGTGTCGGTACTGTGATGCCGCCGCGATCGTTCATGCGCGCATCTCCGCCATGAAGTAGCGTCCGGATTGAACATCTGGCGGCAATGGCAAGGCTTGTAGGCCGGTCGTCGACAACACTTGATCGCTGACGATAACGGCGCCGGGGGCCATCAAGGTGGCGATGTCTGGTGCCAATTTGGCCGCAAGCACCTGACTTGCGGCGGCATCGCCGTTCCCGAGATCGGCATGGATCAACGCCGCGCAGCCCGCCCCCAGGTGCTTGATCGCCTGTTTGAGCGTCGCCGCAAATTCGCCGAGGAACAGTCGGTTGGACGCTGGAATGCATTCAGGGTGTGCTGCCACCTGCCGGTCGAAGACGTAGATTTCGCGCCCCTGGCAGATTTCGCGCAGATGATCGAAGGTGCGCCCGTTCCCCAGGCCAAGCTCCAGCACGACGCCGGTAATCTCTCGTGTCCGATGCGCGCCGTTACCGAGGCAGGTGCGTTGAGCCTCGAGACGGCGGATGAAACTATCGAGGCGACTCATGATCCTAAGCTATGACCTCGGGTTGGAGGTTACTTACTGCCGCGTTGCCACGGCGTCGCGAAGCTGAACGTTCATATGCTCGATGCGTTGGGCAAGGACCCGCATGACCTCGATACCGATCGATGGAAAATCGGTTACCATGCGGAAGAACAATTCCTTGGTGATCTTAAGAACCGTCATCTTCTCCGTGGCGCGGATGGTCGCGGTGCGCGGTACGTCCATCAAAATGCCGATCTCCCCCACAAAGGCGCCAGGCCCGACATCAGCTACTTTCAGGGGGCCGTTTTCCGTCTCGACCAGAATGTCGGCGCCGCCCGAGAGAATGATGAAAGCTGCATCCGCCGTGTCACCCTGATGGAACAGTGGGTCGCCAAGCTGGTACTGAGCGCGCTCACTGGCAAAGGCCATGAGTTTGAGCTTTGCCGGCTCCACCTTGGCAAAAAGTGGAATCCGCTTGAGAGCCTCGACATCTTCTTGAATACTCATCGCATCCATCTCTATAGAAATTGAGCCTAAACGGCAGTTGGTTAAAAAAGACCAAACGTGGGGAGGATCATCCACCCGATTCTGGGGTGCCTAACAGCGCCTTGAATTTCGAGTTTGCCCGATCCAGCTCTGCGGGCTTTCCGGTCTCGACAATCCGCCCGTTTTGCATGACGACGACGCGGTCAAAATTGCGCGCTAGGGCTGCCGTATGGGTAACGAAAACCAGGGCGGCCACCTTTAGATCCGCCCGAATCCCGGCGATCAAGCGGCGCTGGCT
>CAYOYT010000153.1:0-1059 GCA_964408245.1 uncultured Dongia sp.
CGATAATGCCGGCCCCGTGTCAGAAATGGATGCGACACAAAGACCTTCAGGCAGACCGCGCCCTTGCGATCTGGCATCATTGAATTGAGATTCAAATTTACTGATTCACTGGGTCCAAGGACCAGATAGGAGCGCCGCGTTTCACCTTCAGCAATGACCTCGAACCGGAATTGTAGCGGATCCTTGATACCGAAGAATTCTTCGAAGTGATTGAAGGCTAACGCATCGACATCATCAATCTCTAACGGAATTGCAGCCGTACCGGCACAGAATTCCCAATTCTGGCCCACCCAATGCACCGGCGTCTTCGGTGCATGTGCATGAGTTAGCCGCAAGCTATAGCGATATTTAGTGCCCACATCGGCACCGCCGACGACCACAGCGTCGCAATCCTTAATCGCCGCCGCATTCACTGCCAGCGCACCTTTAGCCCGGTCGTTTACAATTTCGGTCGAAACCCAAACTGTCTCGAAACTACTCGCCTCGGCACGAAAGGACTCGAAGAAGGCCTGATCACCGTGAACAGCTATCTTTATCGCGCCATCCTCACGCATAAGATTGAGCACGTCAGCAACTGACTGACTGACCTTGGTCTTAGTGTCGGGTGCGCCTGTGGGCTGGGCACCTACCTTGAATTTCTGTTTCTTAACCTTCGGCTTCGGCAGAAACCACTCGAACAGGCCGATCGCACTGGATTTCTCCCCCTTCTTGGCCGGACGTTGGCTTGCCGACAGTTCAAGATCCGAGGTCTTCATTGGGCAACTTTCCTAAAAACGGACACGCTTGATCTATGGTCCATCCTGCGCGCCCAATGCGCAATGCCTTGTCCGAGGTCCGGACTTTTGCTATGGACCCGGAAATCCTAAGCGCCGGGAGGCGTTCGCGCAATTCGTTGAACTGCGACCTAAGGTCCCATAAATCCTAGATTTACTCCAAGCCCGAGTCAGCAAAAACAACCAGACCAGATGACCTTGCAACCAACATCGACGACAAATTCCAACCTGAAACATCGCCGCAGCAGCTTCGCCAATTATCGGCCGCTTAATGACAAATCATTGG
>CAYOYT010000153.1:1069-6190 GCA_964408245.1 uncultured Dongia sp.
GCTGTGGGAAGCGCTGGATTATGCTGCGGGCGGCCTCACCGGCCTCAACTTCTACACATCTAAGGGGGAGCTTGCCAATGTTCTTACCTATGCGGAACTCCGCGATCGCGCGCGCGATACGGCCGAGCGACTCGCTGGGCTCGGGCTTGAGCGCGGCGCGCGCATAGTACTCATTGCCGATACAGATCCCGACTTTGTGATCGCCTTCTTTGCCACGCAATACGCTGGGCTGCTACCAGTACCCGTATCGATACCGACCAGCCTCGGCGGCCATGACGCCTATATTAGCCAGTTGCGTCAGCAATTATCAGGTTGCGGGGCAAGTGCCGCCTTGGGACCGACATCGCTGGCGAGCTTTCTCGCTGAAGCCGCCATCGGCGTGGATAATCTTCGTCATGTCGGGACATTTGCCGACCTTTCAGCTCTATCCACGAACAAAGGCGTAGCCCGGCCATTCGCAGCCGACGAATCGAGCTATTTGCAGTTTTCTTCTGGCTCTACACGATTTCCGAAAGGCATTGAGATTCATCAGCGTGTGCTGATGGCGAACGCCTACGCCATCACACATCATGGCCTCGATATCGTCGACAAAGATCGCTGCGCGTCTTGGCTCCCCTTCTATCATGACATGGGCCTTGTAGGTTTTCTGCTGGTTCCGGCAACCGGCCAGGTCTCGGTCGATTATGTAGCGACGCGTGATTTTGCACGTCGTCCGCTCACCTGGCTGAAGTTGATCTCGGAGAATCGCAGCACACTCGCCTATTCGCCCACCTTCGGTTACGAGCTATGTGTGAAGCGCATGCGCGGCGACACCGATTTCACCGGCGATCTGTCCTGCTGGCGCGGTGCCGGCATCGGCGGCGATATGGTACAAGATATGATCTTGCGTCGCTTTAGCAATACATTTGAGCCCTTCGGCTTCCAGCATAAGGCCTTCGTTCCAAGCTACGGCATGGCCGAAACGACCTTGGCCATGAGCTTTGCCCGACTGGATCGAGAATATCGCATCGATCACATCGACCGTGCCGGGCTGGAAAATCAGATCGCTAATGCCGTAGCTCCCAGTAAATCTGCGCGTAGCCTTGTCGCCTGCGGCCCGGCTTTGCCACTCCATACCTTCCAGATTCGGGATGAAGCCGGCAAGGCATTGCCCGAGCGCAAAATCGGCCGCATCTTTTTCAAGGGCCCCAGTGTCATGAACGGTTATTTCCACGAACCGGAGCTGACGGCAGAAGCTCTTGGAGTCGATGGTTGGCTGGATACGGGAGATCTCGGTTACCTGCTGGATGACGAAATCGTCATCACCGGGCGGGCTAAGGACCTCATAATTATCAACGGCCGAAATATCTGGCCGCAGGATCTCGAATGGACCGCAGAAACGTTGTCCGATCTGCGGCGTGGCGATGCCGCAGCTTTCTCGATCGTCGGCGATGACGAACAAGAGCAGATTGTGGTGCTGATTCAATGTCGCATCAGTGATCTTGCTGCTCGAGCTAAACTGAAGCAAGACATCTCTGGCTTATTACAGCGCGCGATGAGCGTCGATGCACGGGTAGAACTGGTCCCGCCAAAAGGTTTGCCGCAGACCTCGTCCGGCAAGTTGTCCCGCGCGAAGGCTAAGGTCAACTATCTTCAAGGCCTATATACCGATGCCGATCTGGGCATCAGCACTTAATCTGGTTCACATCTGATGCGAGGCGTCGTCGCAATAACTGGTGCTACCGGTTTTGTCGGTGCAGCCGCCGCTCGGCATCTCGCTGCCGCCGGCTGGCATGTACGCGTTCTTGTGCGCCGTTTGCCGCAGGACGCTCTTAGCACCGGCCATCGACTTGAAGTGGTGCTGGGCGATCTTGACGACACCTCAAGTCTCGAGAAGCTGCTACGCGGTTGCAATGCCATCATCCATTGTGCGGGGCTGGTTCGCGCTTTGACACCGCTCGAGTTTTTCCTTGTTAATGAAGGTGGCACAGCCCGCCTGCTCCAAGCTGCCGCGATTGCAGCCCCGAATGCGCGCTTCCTTCACATCTCTTCCCTGGCAGCGCGGGAGTTCCAGCTTTCACCCTACGCCGCTAGCAAACGAGCGGCTGAGATCAAACTTGCGGCCCTGGCCGGCAAGCGTCCGTGGCTGGCCTTGCGCCCACCTGCGGTCTACGGGCCGGGCGATCTTGAGCTCCTCCCTTTGTTCAAAGCAGCGCAATTAGGATTTTTAGCCTATCCCGCATCACGGGATGCAAGAGTCTCGACAATCCATGTGGAGGACCTTGCATCAGCAGTAACAGCCTTGCTAGAAGCTGAGAACTGGCTAAATTCCGTTCTGGAAATCGATGATGAACATCCCGGTGGGTACGATTGGCCGGACATCATTACCGCGCTCTCAACTTGCTTTGGCCGCCGCCCCCTGGCCTATCGCTTACCGCGGGCCATGATGGTGCCCATTGCACAAACCGTCAGCCTCGTCTCGGCTATGACAGGACGACCGAAGGTCCTTTCTCGCCATAAAGTCGCCGAGCTCTATCATCCGGAATGGTTAGCGACTGGCCCTCGCTTATCGAGCCTTATTCCTTGGCGACCCCGCTTCGACCTCTCAACTGGCTTTGCCGATAGCTTAGCCTGGTACCGCACCAAGGCTCTTTTGTGAGGTTAAATTCACATGATAACCACTTGGAATCGATGAATTGTTACATTCGGTAACAATTCGTCATTTAACTTTAGCTGCTAAATTTACGACAACCTCTCTAGGCAAAGAGACGCGAGTCGGCTCATGCTTTAAGGGGTTCTCAACGTTAACAGATTTAGCAATAAGAAAAGATTGGTCCGGCATCGTGACGGCGAGTGCAGCGCAGATTACAGGCTTAAATTTCGACGACGTTGTGGCTGACATTGCAACAGCGCTGGTGCCATTCAAGAAGTCCGATATCGAGATCTCCGCCGCGACAGACATTGCACGAGATCTCAACATGGATTCGCTGGCTGTCATGGATTTGTTGATGGAGCTCGAAGACAAATTCGACGTCTCCATTCCGCTGAACATGGTGCCAGAGATTGCCACGGTCGGACAGCTTGCGCAGACCGTGATCAATTCAAAAAAAGAGGCATGAGCATGGGTTTGATGGATCGCTTCAAGGCGCAGCGCGAACTGCATGCCGCGGTAAAAACTTGCGGCGCCGATCCGTTCGGTGTGAACATGGACAAGATCGTGTCTTCTACCGAGGCCATGATTGAGGGCCGCCGCACTATTCTCTGCGGTTCCAACAATTATCTCGGCTTCACCTTTGATGCGGATTGTATTGAAGCCGGCAAAAAAGCGCTAGAGACGAGCGGCACAGGCACAACCGGCTCGCGCATCGCCAACGGCTCATACAACGATCACAAGGCGCTGGAAACTGATCTCGCAGACTTTTATGGCAAAAAGCATTGCATGGTCTTCACGACCGGATACCAAGCCAATCTTGGGGCCATCTCAACGCTTGCCGGTCCAGATGACTTCCTGATCATCGACGCCGACAGCCATGCCAGCATCTACGATGCCTGCAAGCTTGGCTCGGCAACAGTAATCCGCTTCAAGCACAACGACCCAGCCGATCTCGACAAGCGCCTGGGCCGTCTCGCGGGGCAGCCGGGTAATAAGATTGTCGTTGTTGAAGGCATATATTCGATGTTGGGCGACCATGCCCCACTCAAGCAATTCGTCGCCGTATCGAAGAAGCACGGCGCTTATATCCTGGTCGATGAAGCTCATTCGATGGGCGTCATGGGCAAGACCGGCCAAGGCGTTGTCGAACATGACGGCGTGCTAGACGAAGTCGACTTCATCACTGGCACCTTCTCGAAGAGCATGGGCGCTATCGGTGGCTTTCTGGTCGCGAACATGGAGGATTTCGATCTACTCCGTGTCGCTTGTCGGCCCTACATGTTCACAGCTTCGCTACCGCCAGCGACTGTTGCGTCGGTACGGACGTCGCTGGCCAAGCTGCGCGCCAATCCAGGCCTCATGGCAAAACTCTGGAGCAATGTCGACACGCTTTATGAAGGTGTTCAGGAAGCAGGCTTTTCGGTCGGTCAGCAGAAGGGCCCCGTCGTGGCTGTTCATATCAATGACCCGGCGCTTGCTGCCCGTGCATGGCGTGCGCTGCTCATGAAGGGCGTGTATGTCAACCTTGCTCTGCCGCCGGCAACGCCGTCCGGCACTGCCCTGCTCCGCTGCTCGGTCTCAGCTGCGCACTCGACGGAACAGCTGCAACATGTCGTTTCTGTCTTAACCGGCGTCGGCCACGAGCTCGGCATTCTTCGCACTCACGCTCACGCGGTGGCTGCCGAATAAATTTTCTCGAGTATATAACCTAAGACTCACCCTTGGAGCCGGTGCGCAAGCATTGGCTCTTTTTATTTGCGGCGTCAGGCTAACCCGCGCCAGATATCTTCTTCACGCCATCCAAGTTCTGCAAAATCCGTGGCACGGTATTTCGCATCGCCGGCGCAAAAAAACTCATCAAGCTGCGGTGGCCGCACGGATGTACCAGCCAGCATGGCATGGATTTGGCCGCGATGATGAATTTGGTGCTCAAAAAGATGCAGTAAAACCCGATCCACACGATCGATCTGTACATAGGTCGCGCGATGCATGCGCACCTCTTTTGCCAGCACCGCTGCATCCAGAGCGTTGCAGAAACCGATCAACCGCTTATCGATAGCGACTTGTGCTACACGAAAATCATTAAAATCGGGAAATGGTACTGCATTCTCCCAGGCCTTTGGGCCGAGAGTTCCTCCTTCCAGCGCATCAATGTAGAACCAGTCCACCACCAAAATATGATTGTAGGTGTCGACGATCGACGGAAAGAAACTGGCGCGTTCGGCAGAAAAGTCAGCGGCGCTCAATTCAGCGCATGCCTTCAATAACCGGTGATTGGCCCAGGCGTTGTTGCGTGCCATCGATAAAAAATAGAGCTCTGCACCCGATGCCATTCTTTCTCTCCCTTGCTTATGGACTACCGGAAAGCACCTCTACGATATAATTTCCAGGCTAAGCCTGGCGCTGCCAGCAGTGGATGTCGTCTTTGCCATTCACTTACCGGCACAACGACACCAGAATGCCGCCGAACCTTCCACATGACGTAATCG
>CAYOYT010000154.1:0-6154 GCA_964408245.1 uncultured Dongia sp.
TAAACACAAGGGGCGCGTCCTCTCCCTTGCCCAGCTTCGTCATCGCCATGATCATCCTGTTCGGCTAAGCGCCGGACCGAACGATCTGACTAACGTTGCGATATTGCGGCAGGCCGGCTTCCCGAAAGGGGATGCCGGCCAACCCGTAAAACAAGTTTGAAGTTGGGAGGGGAGCAATGCCCCAATTCGATCCCGCCATTTTTTCGCCGCTCCTGGTCTGGCTGGGCCTGACCTTCGTGGTACTTTACGTGTTGATGTCGAAGGTCGCGCTGCCGAAGGTGGCGACGATTATCGACCAGCGCGCTGAGCGCATCGAGGGCAATCTCGCGAAGGCCGAGCAGTTGAAGTCGGAAGCAGCTGCCGTTCTTGCTGCCTATGAGAAGGCTATCGCCGATGCCAAGGCAGGCGCGCAGGCCGAACTTGCCAAGGCAGCCGCTGAAATCGCCGCCGAGACCGCTCGTCGCGAAACCGATTTTGCCAGGCGCCTGGGCGAGCACACCAAATTGGCCGAAGGGCGGATTAAAGCAACGCAGGCCGAGGCCTTGGCTCAGGTTAGGGCGATCGCGAGTGAACTTGCCGTCGGCATCGCCACCAAATTGACCGGCGCCGGTGTCGATCAAGGTTCGGCCGGTACTGCCGTCGACGCTGCGATCAAGGAGCGTGCGTAATGGAACACGACGTTGGTTTCTTCGCCAATCCGCATACCTGGGTTAATATCGGCGGTCTGATCTTCCTCGCCTTCGCCGGCCCAAAGATTTGGAAGGCGCTCACCCAGATGCTCGACCAGCGCGCGATCAAGATCAAAGCCGATCTTGACGAAGCGCAGAAGCTGAAGGATGAGGCGCAGGCGCTGCTCGGCGAATATCAGCGCAAGCAGAAGGATGCCCTCAGGGAAGCGTCTGAGATCATCGACACCGCCAAGCTCACGGCCCAGCGCCAGGCCAAAGACGCGGCTGTAGCGCTCGATGCCGCCTTCGTCCACCGCGAGAAGCTGTCGCTTGAAAAGATCTCTCAGGCGGAAGCGGCCGCCATCGCCGCGGTCCGGCGCGAAGCGGTCGACGTTGCAACCGCCGCTGCAAAGAAGCTGATCACCAGCAATCTCAACGATGCGCGGGCCAATGCCCTCGTCGATGCGGCGATCAAGGATGTGAATCAGCGCCTGCATTGAGCGCCGATGTCATAACCCTTCGGAAAAAAGGCTCGATCCTTTAGATCGGGCCTTTTCCCTTTAGGCGACGCATCCCAACGGCGAGGACGAGAAGGCACCGCGCCGCCGGTTTTGAAGCGCTCCACTACGCGCTTCAAGACAAAAGAAAACCACTCGCAATCAGGTGATTCCGAGTGGTTCCGCCATGAACAGCGCCGATTAATCGAGCGGCACCGTAGATTGAATGGCTAGCTTACTTCTTCGAAACTTTAGCGATCGCGGCCTTCACTTCGTCGATCTGAGCGACGAAACGGTCCTGGATCAGCTCGGCAACTTCCGAGTTCGACTTCTGGACCAGGTCGGTGATCTCGCGCAGATTGGTAACAGCCTGCTCAAAACCAGCCTTGGTGATCTCGGCTTGCTTCACGAGCTTCTCTTCGGCGCTGGTCGGCGTCACCAATTCCTTGGCGACTTTGCTGAACTCTTCGACGGCCTTGCGGGCGATCTCAGCCTGGCGCTGAGCGACGGCCTTGACGCCTTCGAAAGCGGCTTGATTGGCAGCTGTCAGCGCTTCGAAATTCTTCTTCTGAGCGGCAACGACGCTATCGACGTCGAACAGGCTCTTTCCATTGGTGAAAGCGTTGCTGTAGTCACCGAACCACTTGCCGAAATCGGCCTGGATCTTGGAAAAATCGAACTTGGTGAAGTCCGGGAACGCAGCGGTCGGGGTGCTCTCAAACGTGGTCTGGGGCTTAGCCATGGTAATATCTCCTCAGTGAACGGTTCTGTTGGAATTGGTTCATTGTGCAATGCACAATCTGAGGGTTTATATGCGGGAGGCTAACCGCAAAATCAAGGATATTTTTGCTGCAGTGCAATAATCTGGTATGTTTTATTATATCCCAATGTCTTAGTAGATAATTTCCTGATTACAACGACTAGAAAAAGCGAAAGTGAGCGACCCTATCTTATGAAAAAGCACAGGGCACCCTACTCGCCATAGGGGATCCAGATATTCTTCACCTGCACTGCATGGCGCAGCAGAATCGGGCCTTCGGCCGCCGCAGGATCAAACCAATCGGTCAGAAGACCATGATCCGTTAGCACGCGTTTGAGATTGCCGACCGACAGCTTTTCCGCCATCGCCGTGATCTCCTTCGTGCCGAACACCCAAATCGCATCGACATCGTCATGATCCGCAAGCGTTTTAGTGAGGTCCTTTGCGGCACCCGTCACGATATTAACGACACCTGCCGGCACGTCCGAGGTTTCGAGCACCTGATAGAAATCGGTGACTGCCAACGGATGACGTTCCGACGGCACGACGACGACGCGATTACCCATCGCCATGAGCGGTGCCAGCAAGGATATGAAAGAGAGTAGCGGCGCTTCATCCGGGCAGACCACGCCCACAACGCCCATCGGCTCGTTCATCGCAAGCGCTACACCGCGCAAGGGCGGTGCATGCACGCTGCCTTCAAATTTATCGGCCCAGGCGCCATAGGTGAAGAGGCGGCTGATGCTTGCCTCGACTTCGGCCACCGCTTTCACCCTTGGGATGCCAGTCATCGCGGCGACACGTCCTGCGAATTCGTCGGCGCGGGCCGAAAGATTCTCCGCCATGTAATAGAGAATCTGCGCGCGATTATGAGAGGTGGCCTTCGACCAGCCTTCCGCGCCGCGCGCCGCCGCCACGGCGTTGCGAATGTCCTTGCGGTTGCCCTCCCCCACCTCGCCGAGCCGCGCGCCTTTCGGTGACAACACCGCGCGCGCGTAGTTGCCATCGGGACGCGCTTGCTTGCCACCGATGAATAGCTTGGCTGTGCGGTCAATATCAGGCACATCAAAGCCGGCAATCTTCTCCTGCACCTTCGGTTGCTCGACTGCCACGCGGGCTGTCCGCGCGGTCCAAGCCTTCGGCTTCATATATTCATAAGCGCCTTCCTTGCCGCCCTCCCGGCCATAGCCAGATTCGCGGTACCCGCCGAAGCCGACGGCGGCGTCGAAGAGATTGGTTGCATTGACCCAGACGACACCCGCCTGCAGTTTCGGCGCGATGTCGAGCGCCAAGCCGATTGTCTCGCTCCAGATACTGGCGGCAAGGCCATAGCGCGTATTGTTAGCGAGCATCACCGCTTCATCCGGCGTACGGAAAGTCATCGAGACAAGAACCGGCCCGAAGATTTCCTCCTGCGCCACTGTTGCCGCCGTCTGCACATGAGAGAGCAAAGTCGGCGGATAGAAACAGCCGCCGGGCGGCAAATCGATCTCCGGCTGAAATAGCTCAGCACCTTCGGCAACACCCGTCGCCACCAGCGCCTTAATTCGCTCTAGCTGCACCGGCGCCACGATCGCGCCCATGTCAATCGCCTTGTCGAGCGGATGGCCGACACGCAACGTACTCATGCGGCGCTTAAGACGCGCATGGAATTTTTCAGTGATCCCTTCTTGCACGAGAAGACGTGAGCCAGCGCAGCACACCTGACCTTGATTGAACCAGATGGCGTCGACGACGCCCTCAACTGCACCGTCGATATCGGCATCGTCGAAAACGATGAAGGGAGACTTGCCCCCAAGCTCCAGAGTCAGCGATTTACCGGAACCCGCCATCTGTGCGCGAATGAGCTTTCCAACCTCTGACGAGCCGGTGAAGGCGATCTTATCGATGCCGTCATGGCGGACGATGGCGGTACCTGTGCTGCCATCGCCCGTGACAACATTTAGCACGCCCGCTGGTAGTCCTGCCGCCGCGGCGATCTCGGCAAAAAGCAGGGCCGTAAGGGGGGTAAACTCGGCGGGCTTCAACACTACCGTGTTGCCAAGGGCCAATGCTGGCGCCACTTTCCAGGCCAGCATGAGCAACGGAAAATTCCATGGAATGATCTGCCCGACAACGCCAACCGGCACTTGATCCGCGAATTCCGTCGCCTGTAGCTGCGCCCAGCCGGCATGATAATAAAAATGGCGCGCCACCTGCGGCACATCTATGTCACGCGTTTCGCGGATCGGCTTGCCGTTATCGAGTGCCTCGATCACCGCAAAGAGGCGCGCGTGGCGTTGTACAGCCCGTGCCAACGCATAGAGGTAACGCGCACGGGCATGGCCGGAGAGTTTTGACCAAGGACCTTGCGCCTTGCGGGCGGCGGCGACAGCAGCATTCACATCCGCCACATCGCCTTGTGCCACGCGAGCGAGCTTTTCCCCCGCCGCCGGATCGATCGCATCAAAATAAATCCCGGCCGATGGCTTTATAAATTTGCCACCAATGAAATGACCGAAGCCGGCTTCGTAACGCTTCAGCCAGGCGCGCGCTTCCCCATCGGCTTCCGGCGCTGGGCCATAGGACATCTCATCAAAATAGCGGGCGACACTCATGGTTTTATCCTGCGGCATGCCGGTTGAAGGCCGAATAGCGGCCGGTCACATGATGTTCGAGCTGGCGTTCGATATCCGCGAGCAGGCTCGAGGCACCGACGCGGAAGAGATAGGGCTCCAGCCATTCGCGCCCCAATTCCTCCTTCATCAGGAATTGGTAATTGAGCACATCCTTGGCGGTGGAAATACCGCCTGCCGGCTTATAACCAATCTTGAAACCAGTCTGCTCCTGATATTCACGGATCATGCGGATCATAATCAGCGTCACGGCAAGGGTCGCATTGACGCTTTCCTTGCCGGTAGAGGTCTTAATGAAATCAGCCCCAGCCATCATGCAGACCAACGAGGCACGGGCAACATTGCGCAACGTCTTGAGATCGCCGGTCGCAAGGATCGCCTTCACATGTGCCGGACCGCAAGCGGCGCGGAAATCACGCATCTCGTCATATAACGCCTGCCAATTGCCGGTCAGGACATGCTCACGCGTAATGACGATATCGATTTCTTCGGCACCGTCTTTGACCGACGCCTCGATCTCCTGAAGCTTCACATCATGAGGCACGAGGCCCGCCGGAAAACCGGTCGACACCGCCGCCACGGGAATGCTCGAACCGGCTAAGGCCTCCACCGCAATCGCTACGAAACGGTGATAGACACAAATGGCACCCGTGGTGAGGTTGCGATCGGCCATACCAAGCGCCGCTAGAAGATCGGCGCGCACCGGCGCCTTCGCTTTGGCGCAGAGCCGCTTCACGCGCTCTGGCGTATCATCGCCATTGAGGGTCGTGAGGTCGATATTGGTGATGGCCTTAAGCAGCCAGGCAGCCTGGGCGTCCTTTTTTACTGTGCGACGACCGGGAAGTGTGGCGACGCGGCGTTCCGCGGCCGAAAGATTGACGCGTACACCATGTACCCAGCCGAGATCGAGGGGCTGCGCAATATTGCGAGCGATCGCATTATGGCCAGTCTGACCACCAAAGGGCGCGATCTTAAGATCAGCCATGCCAAATCTTCTCCCGAAACTGCAGTTTTTTAATTATTGTTAATATTATATCAGATTTTGATCATTTTATGACATCGACACATAGAGGCGTCAAGTACGCCCAGCGACGTTTCTAAAGACCAAAAAACTATCTACCGGGCGCGCTGCCACCGGCTTCGGTGATAACCGTCCTGAAATCGCTTAGCCGTGCGAAATAGGCCGGCTTCACAATCCCGAACTTACTGGAATCAATCACCAAATGGCTCTCGAGTGATAGCTCTATCGCTTTCTGCTTAATTGGCACCTCATGGAAATGAGAACACGAAGCACCGCGATCCACATCGACTCCACCGGCGGAGATAAACGCTTTGTTGATGCCAAAGCGGCCGAGTGGCTCCAACCATTCGCTGCTCGAAAAGGTGGCCGAGGCAGCGTGATGAAGGCCACCCAACATGATCATCCGCAGATTGGGTTTGAGAGCCAGGCGATTCGCGACATTGAGCGAGTAGCAGATGACGGTGATCTTCAGATCCGCTGGTATAGCTTGCGCTAAATGATCGAGCGTTGATCCACAATCGATAAAGATCGTGTCGTCCGGCGCGATCAATTTAAGCGCATGGGAGCAGGCCCTGAACTTCGCGTTGGTGTGG
>CAYOYT010000155.1:0-1054 GCA_964408245.1 uncultured Dongia sp.
CCCGCGTCCTGCGCATTTGGCGGCGTGCGGCGACCGGCGACATAATCAAAGAAATCCTTGCCATCCTCCGCCGATTTGAAGGCGAAAGTAGAGGTAAGAAAAACGGGCGGCTTGACCGATCCTTCCGACAAGAAAGGATCATAGCCGTAACTTGTCATTAGGGTCTCGGGCGCCAGCTTGCGATTGCCGATCGATCTTTGCCGATAGCTCGACTTCATCTCATGTCTCCTTAGTGACTATATTGGCTGAGGATCTAAAATGGGGCCGTCTGATCCAGCAGCGGCGCTGGTTTTATCTTGCCGACCGCGGTCCCCGCCCAGTTCTTCAGCGTGGGATTGAGCGATTGTTTCAGCTGCTCGGCTTGCGCGTCATCGATGATATTGAAATGACGCAGCAGCTGACCCATGACGATTTCGGCGCCGCGGCCGTTGCCGTCTTCGATCTTCAAACAGAAACCAAGGCCCAGTTCCGGAAAAGCGCCCATATAGACGCCCTCGGCACCCGTTTTAATCGCCGCCTTGGTGCCCGTCACCGTCATGATGTCAGTACAAAAGCGTGTGGTGCCGGCGACATACCACGGTTCATGCGACATAGCGGTGAGGATGCGGCTGCAGGCAGCGGCACGGGAAGGCGATAGGTGATGCGGATCGGCCATCTGTGCCATGCCCAGCGCATGATGACCAACGGGGAAGGCGATGGTTGGAATGCCGCAGCCATCGATGCCGCGCGGCACGCCGTTGAGATCAGTCCCGCACATCTGCTCCAAGACACCGAGGAGGCGCTGCTGCACCTTGTGCTCGTACTGAATATAACCCTTGGTTTCTTCGCCCAAATGCACCGCAGTGGCAAGAAAGCCGGTATGCTTGCCAGAGCAATTATTATGCGCACGGGTCGGCGTCTTGCTGTTGCGTACCATGTCGTGCAGCGCCGGTTCGTAATAGGGGTAATGCGCGCCGCATTCGAGGGTTTCGGCATCAAGGCCGATCTTCCCCAGCCACGCATTGACCGTGTCGACATGGCCGGGCTCGCCGCTATGGGATGCACAAGCCAAGGC
>CAYOYT010000155.1:1064-6153 GCA_964408245.1 uncultured Dongia sp.
CTTTTTCGCTGAGGCCAAAGGCATCGGCGGCACCGGATTCCACCAGCGGGATCGCCAGCAGCGGTTTGATCGACGAGCGGCCATAGATCGGGCGGTCAATATCGCCCCAAACCTTGACTACCCGGCCATGAGCGTCGACCACCGCAGCAATCGCCCGATGCCGGCTTTCCACCAGATTGCCACGCCAGACTTCGACCAGGATGGGGCTGTCGCCTTGGGGCAGTTCGGCTTCCGCCCGGGGATAGCTGTGGGAATGACTCTCGTTCATCGGTGCACTCTTTTATGACAGTGACGTTCTGACATCATGACTTTGTGGCGAGAATGCGCCCAAGGCCAAGGTCTGGCAACTCACACGAGGAAACTACCTGTCGTGTCCGCGATAGCTGGCTTTCCTTAAGTCTTTTGGGTAGGTTTCGGCCCATCATGAGCCATAACCCCGTCAATCGCGGCTATTTCGCCATCGGCGTCGAGGGAATCTCGAAGCCGATGAATCTCGGTGCCGTCCTGCGCACGGCGCATGCGTTTCATGCCAGCTTCTGCTTCACCATCGGCGCCTGCTTCAACGTGCGCGATGTGCTCGCTTCCGACACCTCTGTCGCCTTCGATTCCATGCCGGTGCAGATCTACGACAATGTCGCTGCTTTCCAGCAGCCGATCGGCAGTCGCATCGTTGGTATCGAGATCGCTGAGGATGCCATCGACCTACCCAGCTTCACCCATCCGCCGGCCGCCATCTACGTGCTGGGAGCAGAAAAAGATTCGCTGAGCCCCGCGATGCAGGCGCGCTGCGACTTCATCATTAGGATCCCAACGCGGTTCTGCGTGAACTTGTCGGTGGCGGGTGCCATCGTCATGTATGACCGGATGATCAGTCTAGGTCGCTTCGCTGAGCGCCCGGTTCGGGTGGGCGGACCGGTCGCACCGCTTGCGGCACATAAGCGCGGAATGCCAGTCTGGAAGCAGAAGCAACTGAAAAAACAGCACAATTCTGACTGATCCACAGGCTTATAAATAGCAACGGGAGTGGATTTCGGCGCCAATCCTTGCTAGATGAAAGCATGCCCACGCCCCATGACGCGGCTTTATTTCCTATTTTTCATGAATCACGGAACAGACAGCCCATGCGCCATGATCGTTCGACCTTTGCCCGTCGCCTGTTGCTGCCTCTCCTGATCGTGGCCAGCCTGATCAGCGCGGGACGTTACGCGCCCGCCGCCGCTGAAGCACCGAAGGCGCTCGGTACTTTCAAGAAATGGCAGGCACTGACGGTCGAGACCGATGGTAGCCATTCCTGCTATACCATAAGCGAGCCCACCAACCGCCCAGGCAATGTGAAGGGTCGCGGCAAATCCGCGGCGATGGTAACACATTTCCCGCAGATCGGTGCACTGGACCAGGTGTCCATCGTGTTGGGTTTTCTGCCGATGGCAAAGTCATCCGTCATCGTCAAGATCGGTGGCTTTACCTTCAAGTTTACCGAGCTTGAGCGAGAGCGCGCCTGGGTGAAGAACCGCAGCGACGACAAGGCGCTGGTGCAGGCGATGCGCAAATCGAACCAGATGGTGGTATCGGCGACGACGGAGAAGGGTCTCAAGGTCGAGGACACCTACAGCCTCTCGGGTTTCACCAAGGCTTACCAAGCTATGAGCAAAGCCTGCTCCAGCTAACAGATCGCCAGCTAACGGATCGGATAAGCGAAATGAGCATCGAGAAGCACGCCGAATCCTTTGCCGCGCCGGCGGTCGACGCGCTGGGGCGACGTGACCTGATCGGCTTGTCGCGCGAGGAGCTGGAAACCCTGATGTCGGAAGTGGGCGAGCCGAAATTCCGCGCTCGGCAGCTGTGGCATTGGCTCTATTATCGTGGCGAACGCGATTTCCCTCGGATGAGCAATCTGTCGAAGGATTTCCGTGTGCGGCTCGAGGAGAAATTCTTCGTTGGCCGACCAGATATAGCGGTCAGCCTCGCGTCGAAGGACGGCACCCATAAATGGTTGCTTGAATTCAACGACCATCAGAAAGCCGAGACCGTCCATATTCCGGAAGAGGATCGCGGTACGCTTTGTGTTTCCTCCCAGGTCGGCTGCACGCTTACCTGCAAATTCTGCCATACCGGCACGCAGCGCTTGGTGCGTAACCTGACCGCCAATGAGATTGTTGGGCAGGTCATGATGGCGCGCGACCATTTGGGCGAATGGCCAAGCCCCAAGGATGGGCGTCTTCTCTCCAATATCGTCATGATGGGGATGGGGGAGCCGCTTTATAACTTCGATCAGGTGGCGAAAGCGCTGAAGATCGTCATGGATGGCGAGGGTATCGCCATCTCAAAGCGTCGCATCACCTTATCCACCGCCGGCGTCGTGCCGCTCATCGAACGCTGTGGTGCGGAGCTTGGCGTCAACCTCGCGATCTCGCTGCATGCGGTCAATGACGAATTGCGCAACGAGATCGTGCCGATCAACAAGAAATACCCGATTAAGGAGTTGATGAAGGCGTTGGAGAATTATCCCGGCCTTTCCAATGCACGACGCATCACCTTTGAATATGTGATGCTTAAAGGCATCAACGATCGTCCGGCCGATGCGCGGGCACTGGTGAAACTCATTTCCAAAGTACCGGCTAAGGTCAATCTCATCCCGTTCAATCCCTGGCCGGGCGCACCCTTCGAGCGATCGACGCCGGGCGCCATCCGCGACTTCTCGGATATTATCTTCGATGCGGGCTATTCCAGTCCGGTGCGCACACCACGCGGCGAAGACATTATGGCCGCCTGTGGTCAGCTCAAGAGCGATAGTGTGAAAATGCGCCGCTCTGAAAAAGATCGGGCCGAAGGCGATAAGACGACGGGTGAGGCCGCTTAAGTGCATCATTTGGCGCGCGGGCTGATCGCCATCTTTGTGACGATAAGTCTCGCCGCCGTTGCTATGGCGCAAGAGACCGTGCCAGGACAGGGCCCAAAAGCGTCAGAAGATGGCAATACCTCGACCCAGCCCAAATCTCAGTCCCCATCCAAACCTCAGACCAAGCCCAAGCCGAGCGACAAGCCCAACAATCCGTTGCTCAATGCTTGCCTGAAGCCAGATGACTCGCAATCGATCGTGCTTGCCTGTACGAGGGCGATCGAAAGCCGGCAATTGCAGGGCGACGTGCTGGCGGCGGCTTTGTTTCGGCGTGGTCTCATTCAAAGCCAACGCGCTCAGATCGAAGCAGCAGCGAATGATTTTTCCGCAGCATTAAAGCTGACACCGCAGGCAACCGACGTGCTCTATGCCCGCGCTTCGCTTTACGCGGCGATGAAGCGGTATGATCTTGCGGTTGCCGATTACGATAATCTGCTGAAGTTGGTCCCGGGCGATCCGGATTCACTTTACGGCCGTGCTTGGTCGAAGGCGGCGCTGGGCCGCGATGGTCCGGCGATCGACGACCTCACGGCCTTGCTCGCTGAAGTGAAGGCCGATATCGACGTGCTGATGGATCGTGGCGGGCTCTATTTGCGCGTCGGCAAATTCACGGAAGCGGCGGCCGATTTCAGCCTGATCATCAAACAGGACGGCAAGGCAGCGGCGGCCTTTTACAATCGGGGTCGTGCATTGTTTCTGAAAGGCGATTTTTCTGCGGCTGCTAAGGATTTTCAGCAGGCGGAAAAGATCCGCAGCGATAACCCTTATGCGAGTGTGCGGCGCTATTTGGCCCTGGCATCGGCACCTAAGGGCAAGGCGGATCAAAAGCTTCTTACCGACATCACAGCAAAGATCGCGCCAGACAAATGGCCGTTGCCGATCCTTGCGAGACTTGCAGGCGAGATATCGGAGCAGGATCTGCTTTCATTGACGGAAGTGACCAACAAGGCCGTGGCCAGGCGCCTGGAGGCTGAGGCGCATTATTATTTAGGCGAACAGGCGTTGATCAAAAAAGACCAGAAGGCGGCGCGGGCTCATTTCGAGGCTGCTGCTAAGGGCGATCGTAGCCTGCCGGAAGCGATCGACGCTGGCTGGCGTCTGAAACAGATTCAGTAGATGGCTGATGCAACAATGGATGAGCTGGGATGAACGGGCCGGGATGAATCAGTGGAAGCGGCGCGGGGCGCGCCCGGTAGGCCATCTGCACGATGGGGGAGCGTGCTAGATCGATGGCCCGCCGGGCGCACTTGGCATCGATCCGGGGCTACGGGCCGTTGCCAAGGAATTCGCTTTCGCTGTACGGATGACAGCGGATTGTAGATCTTCCTTGCCGTCCTAGCGCGACTGACACGTGGTATGTAAAGGTACGATACGCACTGAAGTATTACGAAAACCTGAATCAAAGGGGCAGCATGGTCCAATCCTGGGATCCCCCATCCTTGGATCCAATGCCAGCATTCAGGCGCTATCTAACTGCCGAGAAACATTCATAATCGGGCCTGACCTCATGTTTTCTCTTCAAATAATTTTCCAGAAATCTGTCCATTGGCCGATGCTCGCTCTAGGCAGCTTCCTTTCATGGGCTGTGACCACTCCCTTAGCGCCGGCCTCGGCACAGAATTCGGGCCTAGATACTTGCCTGGCGTTCGACCGAAAGGCCTGCAACACCGTGCTTACGGCCGAGCCAGACAATCTGACGGCACTGTTCATGCGCGGGCTTGCGGCGGAACTGGAGGCGGATGATGCTGCCGCCCTCAAAGATTTCGATGCGACAGCCGCGATCGAGCCGCGCCATTTCGGCGCCCAGCTGTGGCGCTATATCGCGGCTGCTAGTCTCAACGATAGCCGCGAAGCCGCACTTACGGCGTATTTGGCGGGTGCCCAGCAGCTGCCGTCCTGGCCGCGCGTGTTGGCCGAACTTTATTTGGGACAAGCCGATGCTTCTGCCGTTCTGAAATTGGCACAGTCGCAACCGCAGAAAGCACGAGCAGAAGCAATCTGCGCCGCCGAATACCATCTTGGACGTTATGCTGCCCTCGCGGGTGATGCCAAAGCCGCGATGCGCCATTTTTACAATGCCTTGGCGACGGGCGCCACGCATGTCTTTGAATTTCAAGCTGCAGTCCGGGCCGTGAAGGGGGTACGGTGAGATCGCTAGTACGGCCGATGGCAAGGGGCCGTAGCCTTAAC
>CAYOYT010000156.1:0-5387 GCA_964408245.1 uncultured Dongia sp.
AGCTGAAACAGATTTTCGATCTCACCGTCTTTCTGTCGGTACCGCTGGCGGAACTGGAGCGACGACTGATCCGCCGCTGGCTCGATCATGGCTCTAAAGCCGAAGATGCGGTGACAAAAGTCCGCAATAACAACATTCCTAATGACGAATGGGTTATAGCTAAAAGCGTACCAGCCGATTTCTATCTGCGCTATTGATTACTGCGCAAGAAGGCGCGCATCGCAGCGAGCCCTTCTGGCACATAATTGCGACCAAAACCGATGCGAAAGCGGTCGTTGGGTGTCACTGTTAGTGTAGAGGCATAGAGGCTGGCTAGAAGAATGATAATGCCAGCTTCCTCGGCGAGACGACGGCAGAAAGCTTCAACTCCATCCTTGCCAAGATAGCGCGGGTAGGCGATGCAGCCGCCATCGGCATGTCGCCAGTCGAACAAGTGCGGAAATTCCCCGAAGAAAGCATCGACAGCGATGAGATTACGATCGATCAAATCGCGATTACGCTGAATGATCTTATCGCTAGCCTTAAGCGCAATCACAGCAAGATGCTCGCTCGGGCCTGCATTGCAGATCGACAGGTAATGCTTCACGCGTTCCATCTTGGAGAGCAAATTATGATCCTTGGAAGCGATCCATCCCACGCGTAGACCTGGCAGTCCATATGCTTTCGACATCACACCTAGTGTCAGCCCGCGTTCGTAGACCTCGACTGCGGAAGGTAGGCGAATCTCAGCTGGTCGTTCGAGGCCGCGATAGACTTCATCCGAGAACAGCCACATTCCACGCTGACGGCACAGCGCTACCAACCCGTCGAACGTGGTTTGGTCGATCACTTTGCCGGTCGGGTTGTGTGGAAAGTCCACAGCGATAAGTTTAGTGTTGGGTCTAACAGCCGCTTTCATCTGGTCGAGATCGAGGTTCCAGTTCCGGGCTGGGTCAAGCGCCAAGCCGGTGGTCGCACAAAGCGACTTCGGCAATTCCTCGCTCGATTGATAGTTTGGCGTTACGACAATGGCGTGATCATCCTTGTCGAGCAGCGCGTGCATTGCGCAGAAGATGCCTTCTTCGGCGCCGGCAAAGGCAAGGATGTCCTCAGGTTTCACGTCACGATAAGCGGCCGCAACGGCTGCACGGAAATCTGGTGTACCTGTTGGCTCGATGTAATGCAGTGGCAAATTTTCGAAAGCTGTTCGATCTTCGAGTGTTGCCAAAGATAATAATTCTTTTAGACTCAATGTCTGCATATCGGATGCCGTCATATGATAACGGCACGCGAATTCCCATTTGCCAAGATAGGTTTCGAGGCGGAAATCTGGCAGCATCGTCATGATCGAAACCCCCACATAATTGGGCGCAACTACATACGGTCCGGAATGCCAATGCCTAGGAGCTCGAGGCAGAGCTCCAATTCCTTTAACACAAGTTCCGCTAGCGCGAGACGCGAGCGGCGGCGAGCTACATCCGGCTCGGAGAGGATATGAAACGCGCTATAGTAGGAGCTGAAGGTTTGCGCCAGATTGAAAGCGAAATCAGCGATGCGGTTGGGTGCGAGTTCGGCATAAGCATCGCTGATCGCATCTGGCATCTGACCAAGCATTAGGATCAGATTACGCTCGCCTTCTTCTGGCACCAGGATTGCGCTTGGCTTGTCATTCTGTGCCTCGGCCTTTCTCAGCAGCGACTTCACACGAACAGCGGCGTAAAGCAAATAAGGTCCGGTCTTTCCCTCGAAGCGCGAGAAGCGGTCGATATCAAAAATATAATTTGCGATCGGATTATTGCTAAGGTCGGCGAATTTCAGCGCCGAGACACCGACCTTCTTGGCAATGTCGTCGCGCTCGGTCTCCGTATAATCGGCGCCAAGTCCATGTTCATTGAGCTTTTTCAACGCTTCGCCAGACATCATCTGGATAAGATCGTCGAGACGCATAACACCGCCGGCCCGCGTCTTGAATGGCTTGCCGTCTGTGCCATTCATGGTGCCGTAACCAAGATGGAAGAGGCTGCCTTTGCCATTGATCCCGGCCTTAATCGCCGCACGGAATACCTGAAGGAAATGTAGGCCTTGGCGATGATCGACGACGTAAATCGAACGATCGGGATTCTGGCAATTGACACGATCAACGATGGTTGCGAGATCGGTCGTCCCATACATGGCGGCGCCGTCGGATTTGATGAGAATAAGCGGCGGGATGTCCTGCTTATCCGCATCTTCCTTCACCGGGACGATGAGGGCGCCCTTATCCTCAATGGCGACACCCTTTTTCTTCATGCCGTCGACCATCGCTGGAATTAGATCGTTGACGCAGGCTTCGCCTTTCCACAGATCGAAATAGACGCCGAGATTGCCGTAATCACGCTTCATCGCGTCCACGGAAATATCAAAGAAGTGCTGCCACACAGCACGGTAACCGGGGCGGCCATCCTGCAGTTCTGCGGTCGCCTGCCGCGCACGTTCGAGCCGCGACGGATCGGCTTTGCAATCACCCGAGGCCTTCGGATACATCTCTTCGAGCTCGGCCAACGTTACTGGGCTTTCGATGGGATACGGGCCGGCGAACGTCGCGTCGAAATATGAAAGATCGGGACGGCGCACTTCCAATTCGGAAATCAGCATGCCCATCTGCAAGCCCCAATCCCCCATATGAACGTCGCCGACCGTTTCGTCGCCGACGAATTTGAAAATGCGTCGGATGGAATCGCCGATGATCGCGGCGCGCAGATGGCCGACATGCATAGGCTTGGCGATATTTGGTCCGCCGTAATCTAGCACGACAACATCGGGCTTCGCTTTCAAGGGTTGTCCCAGGCGTGGGTCAGCGGCGATGCGATTCATCGCCTGAGCAAGATAGTCATCGGTGATACTGAGATTAATGAAGCCGGGACCGGCCAGCGACACATCGCGGAAGATCGGGTTGGCTTTTAAAGCTTCGGCGACCTTCTCAGCGATGGCACGCGGGTTCTGCTTTGCGGCCTTTGCGGCAGCAAGCGCGCCATTGCACTGAAACTGGCCCAGATCCGGGCGGCCGGAAACGATCACCTGGCCGAAGGCGGGGTCGAACCCCTGTTCCCCGAATACTGAACCGGTCAGATGGCTGAGTTGGGCGGTAAAGGAGGTCATGACGCTTCTACTTATTTAAAACGCTGCTCAAACATGTCATCCCCAGAACATCTCATCCCCGGGCTTAGCCCGCGCATCCACTGCTCGCTGGGCGGAACCGGATGCCCGTATCAAGCCCGAGCCTGATGGTTCGAATGGTTGGGGGCTTATAGCTTTAGAACGCGACGTCGCCAGCTGAACTGCGCTCGCGGCGGCGGACCCGACGAGTTGCCTGAGCCGGATCTTCACCCGATAGTTGGGCGGCCGCTCCCGTGGTAACGGCCCCCAGACGAGCGACGATCGTCTCTACGCTCGGCTTCTCACCCGGAACATGGGCGCAGAGCGCCCCATGCATATGCGCCAGGTGCTCTGCCGATGTGCCACAGCAACCACCAACAATCCGAGCACCGGAATCACGTGCCAGTCGGCTGTAATCGGCCATCAAATTCGGGGTGCCATTGTATTTAATCTTGCCGTCTTCGAAGAATGGGATGCCGGCATTGCCTTTTGCGACGATAACGTCACCCGGCCTGGCTGCCGCCGACAATTGCAGGACGGTCGCAGTCAAGTCGGAGGCGCCGACGCCACAATTGGCGCCGTAGGCCGCGGGCTTCGGTTCCAGTGTATGAACGAAATCGACGAAATCGGCAGGGCTGAGGCCCATCATGGTGCGCCCGTTTGTATCGAAGCTCATGGTAGTAACGATGGGAAGGCCCACGCTCGCGGCACCTTTCACAGCGGCTGTCACTTCTTCCTTGGCGGACATTGTCTCAATCCATACTATGTCGGCACCGCCGGCCTTCAACGCCTCGGCCTGCTCGCGGAAGGCAGCAATGGCATCTTCTTGGGTGAGCGCGCCTAGCGGCTGCAGCAATTCACCGGTTGGTCCCATGGAGCCGGCAACGGCGACATCCCGGCCGCTGCGGTCAGCGACCTTGCGGGCAAGCTCCGCGGCACGGCGGTTAATTTCAAGAACACGACCTTCCGCGTGATGCAGCTTCAGGCGATAGCGAGTACCACCGAAGCTGTTGGTTAGAATGATATCAGCCCCCGCCTTGACGAAGCCTTCATGCAACGCCTCAATCCGTTCTGGATGGTCGAAGTTCCATAATTCGGGCGCATCACCGGCCTGGAGGCCAACCTGAAATAAATTGGTCCCGGTAGCGCCATCGGCCATTAAGAAAGGTTTTTCCGCCAGCAGGCGCAAGAAACGGTTCGTCATTGTCAATTCCCGGGTCGAGTGCCTGGTTCGCACAATGTTCATCATATAACGAGATTGTTATATTAGAGTAAGTTAAATCTTTTTGTGCTCTGGTTCAAGCCAAGAGATTGGTAAACCGACCTTCATATATGAGCTGGTTGCCCGAATGAGTTTTAGGCTAGCGGCAATGCGGTTTCCGCCTTCAGCACGGATAATACGATGCTCGATTGCGTCTCGCGGATGCCGGGCATGCGCAACAAGGTGCGTGTAGTGAATTCGCTCAGACCATCAAGATCAGACGTTATCACGTGGATCAGAAAATCGCTGTTGCCGGTGATGGCATAGACCGCGACCACTTCCGGTTGGCGCAGGAGTGCTGCCTCGAAAGACGCCACCGTCTTCTCGGCGTGATCGCCCAGGCGGATATTGATGAAGGCCTGTAGGCCGCAGCCGACCTTCTTCGAGTCAAGTATGGCGCCATAGCCAAGGATAAAACCTTCATCCTCCAACCGCTTAAGACGCCGCGCGCAAGGTGTTGCTGAGAGCCCCACTTCGCTAGCGAGTTCCGTCACGGCGATCCGACCGTCGCGCTGCAAAGTGCGCAGAATTTTGAGGTCGATACCGTCAATTTGAGTCATAGCGAAATCCTCCAATTTAAAACAATAAAATAGAGAAAAATATTAATAAGCGCACTATGTGCATGAGTTTTAGTGAAAAAAACTAACGACATAGGCGTAAAATCACTTTTGTTAAAAAATTTTTTGGAGATTCCCATGCTTTCACTCAGCCCTCAACCGGTAACGGCTCAGGATTGGCTGGCGACGCAGAATAAACTGCGCGGCAATTATTCGCGCTGTGCGGCTGATTTCAGCATGGTCCAAAACACAGATGCGTATACTGCATCCGAGCACGATCTGTGGCGCCGGCTTTTCCATCGCCAGACTGCAGTGACCAAGCGGTACGCGGCGAGCGCTTTTCTAGCTGGCATGGAGAATCTCGACATGCCTGAGGATCGTATTCCGGATTTTGAGGTGATGAGTAAGCGTTTGCGGCAGCTGACCGGTTGGGAGATCGTCGCTGTTCCGGGACT
>CAYOYT010000156.1:5397-6130 GCA_964408245.1 uncultured Dongia sp.
CCGGGACTGATTCCTGACGATGCTTTCTTCCGTCACCTCGCCAGCCGTCGCTTCCCGGTAACAGTCTGGATCCGTGAGGCACATGAGATCGATTATCTGGTTGAGCCCGACGTTTTTCATGATTTCTTTGGTCATGTGCCACTGCTGTCACAACCTATTTTCGCCGACTATCTTCAGGAGTACGGCCGCAAAGGCGATGAAGCGATGGCGATGGGCGCCACCAAGATTCTGGCCCGTCTCTTTTGGTACATGGTTGAATTCGGCCTCATCAGCGAAGGCGGCGCGCTTAAAGCTTACGGTGCCGGCATGTTGTCATCGGCGACAGAGACGGAATATAGCATTGTATCACCGACGCCCCAGCGTCTGCGTTTCGATCTTGCACGCGTAATGGCGACCGATTTTCGCATCGATGCTTTTCAGGAAACATATTTCGTGCTTGAGAGTTTTGATGAGCTCTTTGCTGTCATGACGCAGGATTTTGCGCGAATTTATCGGCAGCTTCTCACCATGGTTCCCATACCAGCGCGCGCGACCCGCGCCGGTGACAGGATTATTCACGGCGCAGCTTGAAGCGGCTAATGACGCTTACTGCTCTGCAAAGGCTTTTTCGATAACGTAATGACCTGGCTGAGCTACGCTACCTTCGGCGAAACCGCGCGTTTCGAAGATAGGACGCAAATCGGTCAGCATGGCGGGCGAGCCGCACAGCATAACGCGGTCGTTTTGCGAGTTG
>CAYOYT010000157.1:0-6125 GCA_964408245.1 uncultured Dongia sp.
TCGATGAAGCCGATCGCATGCTCGACATGGGCTTTATCCGCGACATCAAGAAGATAGTCGGCTTTCTACCAGCCCGCCGCCAAACCTTGCTTTTCTCGGCAACCATGCCGAACGACGTGGCCGATTTAGCTCAGAGCCTTCTGACCAAGCCCAAGCGTGTCGAAGTGGTGCCGCAATCCACTACTGCTGAGCGCATCGACCAAATTGTCTACATGGTACCCAGGGCGAATAAACGGAAGCTGCTCAGTGATTTGCTAGCGGCAGCCGACGTCACCCGCACTATCGTGTTCACGCGCACCAAACGTGGGGCCGACCGCGTGGCAGAAAACCTCCAGCGCGATGGTTTCAGTAGTGCGGCTATTCACGGAAATAAAGGCCAGAGTGCTCGCCAGATCGCTCTAAATTCCTTCCGCAATGGCTCGGTCAAGGTGCTCGTCGCGACTGATATCGCTGCGCGCGGTATCGATATCGACAATATCAGCCATGTCGTGAATTTCGACCTCCCGTTGGAGCCGGAAAGCTATGTGCACCGTATCGGCCGCACGGCGCGCGCTGGCGCCACCGGCATCGCCATCAGCCTGTGCGACGGCGAGGAGCGCAGCTTGCTGCGCGATATCGAAAAGATCGTGCGTATGAAGATACCCGTCGTCGCCGACCATCCCTTGGCCGTCGGCACCCAAGCGGAAAGCGGCGAGCAGATCACACTCGCCCGCGCCCAAAACATCCGCGAGACACGCGAAGTCGAGCAAGCTCGCAACGGTGAGCGCCGCGGAAATAACCGTGATGGCAAGCGCGGTGGTGATAAACGTGGGGGCGACAAGCGAGGGCGTACCGCGACGCTGCGCGGCCAGTCACGCAACGACCGCGGTCACAACCAGCACCCAGAGCGCCGTACTGAGCAGGGCCAAGATCGCCCGCAGCGCAACGAAGCTCGGACCGAGCGCCCAAATCGTGATGAGCGCGGCCATCGCGACGAACGAGGCCATCGTCATGCCGATGGGCATCGTGACGAGCGCGGCCATCGTCATGAAGGTAACCGCTCTTCTGAAGGCGAAAGCCGTTTCGAGGCAGAACGCCGCATAGCAGCCGCTCGTCCCCCTCGTAACGAGAACGAACGCGGTGCAGTTCGTCCGGATGGTGAGCATCGCCGTATTGATTACCGTGCCCGCGCCGAACAGGGCGACGGCGCGGGCAATCTCCATCGTCGCAGCGGCCAGCGCCCCCATCCCACGGGCAAGGGCCAGCCCCGCGGCTGAGCTCATATAACATAGCCGTTTAAGTAACGCCGGCCGGGCTTCTCGGCCGGCGTTCTTCTTTTTAGGCAATTGGAATCTACTGCACCTGCAATCCCAGTCGCTGCACACCATCGGCGATGGGAATGAAAAAATTGATACCGACTGTGTGATCGGTTTGGTCTGCCACGCCGGATTGGGAAATGCCGATCACATTGCCCTTAGCATCTAGTAGTGGGCCGCCACTACTACCCGGCTGGATCGTCGCGTCAGCCTGGATCAAGGGCTGGCCGTATTCGTTCTCCTTCACTTGACTAACGATGCCACGCGTCACCGTCCCGGCCAGGCTTGGATCGAGCGGCGAGCCGACCGCATAGACTTCTTCCGTGATGGCAACAGACGACAGCCGCAACGGCAGCGGCGTGAACGGCCCGCCTTCAACCTTGAGCAAAGCAACGTCGCGCTTGGGATCGCTGCGCAAGGTTGTCGCATAGGCCTCCGTACCGTTAATGAACATCAGTTTTAGACGCTGAGCATTGTGGGCGACGTGATGGTTGGTGAGAACCAAATCGGGTGTAACAAAGAAACCCGATCCCTGCCCGCTGCCACTGATAATCGTCACGACCGACGCTTGAATCCGCGTCATGTTGGCGCCAATCGGCGTCACGAAGGCCTGTGTCGTTGGCAGTGCTATGGCTGGCTGCCCACTGATCCCACCCCAACCAGCAAGCGGGACGGATGCAGCGGTGGTTTGGGCCTGATTTCTACGCAGTAGCACGTCGTGAAAGCGTGGATCGGCGGCCAAGTTTTGGGCGGCTACAGCGAAGCCTCGCATGATAAGAGCGACCTCTCCGTTCGGCACGCCGTCGCTCAATTCCGCCGAGCCGCTGGTGCGCGTCTCCAAGACGACTTTTTCCTCGAGCGTCGAAAACACCTGCCATGTAACCTCGACACGGCCAAGACCACTTTGGATTCCTTTCAAGCGGCCTCCCCATGTCACCTCGTCGCAAACATCGAGGGCGATAAAATCGACTCGACCGCCGACAAGATATTCAGGACTGCGCTGGCCATCGCCATAATTTCCAAAGAGTGCATCGGGATCACCGACGACATCGTAATGTGCCGATTTAAGCGCGCGGTAAAAGCTATCCATCATCTCTTCATCGCGCACCGTGACCTTACCGGCCGCCCAATGGATCGGTTGCGTCATCATGGTTTGACCACAAAGCTTAAAATTATTGTCGCGATAAGTGCCAATTTTCTGACCTCGCTCGAGATTGAAGACAATCCGGTCGAGCTGAATCGGCGACAGATTTTCACCCTGCGCGGCAGCACTTGCCAAGAGGGGCGCCGGCTCGACATGGGCACGTTCGCACCCGGCGATTGCCAGGCCCATGATCATGAGGCCGACTGTTATCAGCTTGGCACTTGCCAGCACTGCTGCGCGCTGGTGCCAATGACTGCGCTGGAGCATTCATTCCCCCGAAATAGTAAAAGCATCTTAAAAGCCATCACTATCCTTCGAGAACAAATACAGTACTGTAAATTGCAAAATATTAAACTTTTGCAATTTTCTGCCTAGAGGCGAGCATAACCGACGTTTTTCAGCACATGCTCAATCTCGCTCAGGATCGCGGAATCGTCGATCGTTGCTGGCATATTGTAAGCTGTGCCGTCGGCGATCTTCTGCATGGTGCCCCGCAAGATCTTACCCGAGCGTGTCTTGGGCAGACGGTCGACCACGGCTGCCGTCTTGAAGGCGGCCACCGGACCGATACGCTCGCGGACGAGTTGCACGGCTTCACCAACAATCTGCTTATGTGGCTTAGCAACGCCCGCTTTCAGGACCAGAAAGCCCAGTGGCACCTGGCCCTTGAGTTCGTCAGCAACGCCGATCACCGCACATTCTGCAACATCGGGATGGCTGGCTAATACCTCCTCCATGCCCCCGGTCGAAAGCCTATGACCCGCGACGTTGATGATGTCGTCGGTCCTGGCCATGATGTAGACGTAGCCGTCTTCGTCGATATAACCAGCATCCGACGTTTCATAGTAGCCAGGAAAGCGATCGAAATAGCTCTTGCGATAGCGATTAGGTGCGTTCCATAGCGTCAGAAAGGAAGATGGCGGGAGCGGTAGTTGGCAGACGATATTTCCGATCTCATTAGCCTTCACGGGATGGCCGTCATCGTCGAGCACCCGCACATTCCAACCAGGCGCGGGCCGGGTCGGCGAACCGTGCTTCACTGGCAATGGTTCTATGCCGAGGCAATTGGCGGCAATCGCCCAACCCGTCTCCGTCTGCCACCAGTGATCGATCACCGGCACGCCAAGCTTTTGCTCCGCCCATTGCAATGTCGGTGAATCGGACCGCTCACCGGCCAGAAACAAAGTTCGTAGCGAAGAAACATCGTACTTCCTGACGAGCAGCCCGTCAGGATCCTCGCGTTTCACGGCGCGAAAGGCGGTCGGCGCGGTAAAGAGGGTGCTTACCTTGTGCTGCTCGATGACTCGCCAGAAGGCACCGGCATCGGGTGTGCCGACCGGTTTACCTTCATAAAGTACGGTGGTGCAGCCATAAAGAAGCGGTGCATAGACGATATAGGAATGTCCGACGACCCAGCCCACATCGGAAGCTGCCCAGAACACTTCGCCACGTTGCATGTTGTAGATGTTTCGCATCGACCAATTGAGTGCGACCGCGTGGCCACCATTATCTCGCACCACTCCCTTGGGTGCACCCGTGGTGCCGGAAGTATAAAGAATATAGAGTGGATCGGTGGCTGGCACGGGCACACAATCATGCGGGATCGCCGCGGCATCTAGTTCTCGCCAATCCAGATCGCGGCCCGCCTGCATCTCTGCCCGCACTCGGTCACGCTGCAGGATGATACAAAAAGCAGGCTTATGCGTCGCCATCGCGATTGCATCGTCGATCAGCGGCTTGTAGGCGATGACGCGGTTAGCTTCAATCCCGCAAGAGGCACAGACGATAATCTTAGGCTGGCAATCGTCAAGCCGCGTCGCTAGTTCCTTTGCCGCGAAACCGCCAAAGACAACCGAATGGATGGCCCCGAGGCGCGCGCAAGCTAACATGGCGACCAGCGCCTCCGGCACCATCGGCATATAAATGATGACGCGGTCACCCTTGACGATACCTTGCCCAGCCAATACGCCGGCAAAGCGCGCCACTTCGGAAAGGAGCTCGCTATAAGTAATGTGGCGGACGACGCCCGTGACAGGGCTGTCATAGATTACGGCCATCTGCGATCCAAAGCCTGCTTCGACATGTCGGTCGAGGCAGTTATAGGCCGTGTTAAACTCGGCGCCAGCGAACCAGCGGGTCGCTGGTGGATGGCTATCGTCGACGACGACGTCCCAAGCTTTATGCCAATAGAGATCCTGAGCCGCATGAGCCCAAAAAACGTCCGGCGCCTCGATTGATTGGCGATAGACGGCGTCAAACTTACCAGACATACGTGACCTTTCTGCTGAGGCCTCTTCCTTTCAAGTAGTATGGTCATAACACGATGAGTGGCAAGAAAAAGGCCGCTTACCTTGGCAGGCGAGCGGCCTTCCTCTTTATATTCGACGCCTTACTTCGCCGCGACTGCAGCCACCTTGCCGCTGGCCACACGGTTGGTGGCGCTGATAATTGCCTTGAGGCTCGCCGTCACGATGTTGGAATCTTTGCCGACACCAAAGACATTGCGACCGTCCGACATCGCCATCTCAACATAGGCGACGGCCTGCGCGTCATTACCGCCGCCCACAGAATGCTCGCGGTAATCAATCACTTTAAGATCGATGCCCGAATGCTTTTTCAGGGCATCCATAAAAGCATCAATCGGGCCGTTACCTCGACCGGTGATGCTGATGACTTTTCCCTTATCGCGGATGGTCGCGGTCAAGTTGCGCATCTCACTCGCATGCGCATCTGACAAGGTCTGCTGATCGACAAAAGCATAAGGCTGGTTCAAGGACAGGTATTCGTCATTGAAGCACTGCCAGATTTGGGTCGCGGTAATTTCCTTGCCGGTCTTGTCGGCGACATCTTGCACCACCTGGCTGAACTCAACCTGCAAACGCCGCGGCAGCGACAAGCTGTAATCAGTTTCGAGCACATAGGCGACGCCGCCCTTGCCCGACTGGCTGTTAATGCGGATGACGGCTTCGTAGGAACGGCCGACATCCTGAGGATCGATGGGGAGATAAGGTACCGCCCATTCGCCGCTGTTCGACTGCTTCATCGCCGAGAAGCCCTTCTTGATCGCATCTTGATGCGATCCAGAAAAGGCAGTGAAGACAAGATCGCCAGCGTAAGGGTGACGTGGATGAACGGGTAACTGATTGCAATATTCAGCCGTCCGCACCAACTCGTTGATGTCCGAGAAATCAACCTCCGGATCGACGCCTTGCGTGAACAAGTTGAGGCCGAGCGTGACCAAATCCACATTACCGGTACGCTCACCATTACCAAACAGTGTTCCTTCAATGCGATCGGCACCGGCGAGCACACCAAGTTCCGCCGCCGCAACACCCGTGCCACGATCGTTATGCGGATGCAGGGAGATGATGGCCGCTTCGCGATTCTTCATCTTGCGGCAGAAATATTCAATCTGATCGGCATAGATATTGGGCGTCGACATCTCGACAGTCGCCGGGAGATTAATGATGCAGGGTTTGCCTTTGATCGATTGCCAAACATCCATCACTGCCTCGCAGACCTCTATTGCGTAATCGATCTCCGTGCCTGTGAAGCTTTCCGGGCTGTACTGGAAGATATATTCGGTATTACCTGTCTGCTCGCCTGCCAAATCACGCACCAAGGTTGCCCCATTTACCGCGATCTCCTTGACGCCTTTCATATCCTGGTTGAACACGACACGCCGC
>CAYOYT010000158.1:0-6114 GCA_964408245.1 uncultured Dongia sp.
GGCCCCCCCCACAACGGGCCGCGAACTCCGAAGGGGTGACGTACCCCAGTGAGCTGTGCGGCCGGTGATGGTTGTAATCGTCTCGCCAATTCAGCGTCTGCCTCCGGGCCGACGCCAGCGTCTCGAACTCTTCCTGCTCAAGGAACTCGTCTCGGGCATGGCGCTCACTTTCTCCTATCTTTTTAAGGAAAAAGTGACGATCAACTATCCGTACGAAAAGGGCCCGCTCAGCCCACGTTTCCGTGGTGAACACGCATTGCGCCGCTATGCCAATGGCGAAGAACGCTGCATCGCCTGCAAGCTGTGCGAAGCGATCTGCCCGGCTCAAGCGATCACCATCGAAGCCGAACCACGCGACGACGGTAGTAGGCGGACCACGCGCTATGACATAGATATGACGAAGTGCATCTATTGCGGCTTCTGCCAAGAAGCTTGCCCCGTCGATGCGATCGTCGAGGGACCGAATTTCGAGTTTGCCACCGAAACCCGCGAAGAGCTGTTCTATAATAAGGATAAGCTGCTGCAGAATGGCGATCGTTGGGAAGCTGAGATCGCCGGCAATATCGTCGCCGACGCGCCCTATCGTTGACGCGGAATAGGGTGGGGGAGAAGCTTTAGATGATTGTCCAGACCATTGCTTTTTACGTCTTTGCCGCTGTGGCTGTGGTCTCGGCTCTGCTGGTCGTCGGAAACCGCAACCCAGTATATTCCGTGCTATTCTTGATTCTGACTTTCTTCAATGTGGCCGCACTATTCGTTCTCATTGGCGCTGAGTTCCTGGCGATGATGTTGGTCGTTGTTTACGTCGGTGCCGTCGCGGTGCTGTTCCTCTTCGTCGTCATGATGCTCGACATCAACTTCGTCGAACTGCGTCAGGGTTTCGTGCGCTATCTACCGATCGGCGCTGTCATTGGCATTATCCTTGCCGCGGAATTGATCTTTGTGTTGGTCGGCACCGACCTTGGCACGGCGACCGCCGGTTCTCCGACACCCCCGATGGAGCAGGTGACCAACACCGAAGCGCTCGGGAACATCATGTACACGCAGTACTTCTACTTGTTTCAGGTTGCTGGCCTGGTGCTTCTAGTGGCCATGATCGGTGCCATCGTGCTGACCCATCGCGAGCGTGAAGGTGTGCGCCGCCAGCGCATCGCCGCTCAGATCGACCGCACCCGCGCCTCGGTTCAGCTCACTAAGGTACAGACCGGTGAGGGCGCTACTGGTGGCGTTACGGGCGGAGGTGTCAAATGATGGCCATAGGCCTCGAACATTATCTGACGCTGTCGGCGATCCTGTTTACGATTGGCATCTTCGGTATCTTCCTCAACCGCAAGAATGTCATCATCATCCTGATGTCGGTTGAGCTGATGCTGCTTTCCGTCAACGTCAACATGGTTGCCTTCTCGCATTTCTTGAATGACATGGTTGGGCAGGTTTTCGCCATGTTCATCCTCACCGTCGCGGCCGCCGAGGCGGCGATTGGTCTAGCTATCCTGGTGGTCTTCTTCCGTACTCGCGGCTCGATCGCCGTTGAGGACGTCAACGTGATGAAGGGCTGACATGAATCTCGACGTCGCCATCGTTGCCCTTCCATTGCTGGGCGCACTTATTGCCGGTATCGGTAATCGCCGCATTGGCGATCATGCCGCGCAATACATCACGGCCGGCTTGATGCTGGTCGTTATGGTCGTCTCCTGGATCACCTTCTTCGATGTGACCGGTAACGGCAATGTGCGAACCACTGAGCTTTTCACCTGGTTCCAGACCGGTGATTTTCGCGCCGCTTGGGCGCTGAGGATCGACCAGCTTTCGGCCGTGATGCTGATCGTCGTCACCACGGTCTCAGCCATGGTTCACGTCTATTCGATCGGCTACATGCATCACGACAAATCGGTCCCACGCTTTATGGCCTATTTGTCGCTCTTTACCTTCTGCATGTTGATGCTAGTGACCGCCGACAACTTCATCCAGATGTTCTTCGGCTGGGAAGGTGTGGGGTTGAGCTCTTACCTGCTCATCGGCTTCTGGTTCGACCGACCGAGCGCCAATGCTGCCGCGATCAAGGCGTTCCTCGTCAATCGCGTCGGTGATTTCGGCTTCGCGCTTGGCATTATGGGCTGTTTCTTAGTCTTCCATACCGTCGAGTTCAAGCCGATTTTCGAGACAGTGATCGCAGGCCAAACGCCGCCCACCTTTAATTTCCTGGGTTATGAACTTGATACGCTAACGACATTGTGTCTGCTGCTCTTCGTGGGCGCCATGGGTAAGTCGGCGCAGCTCTTTCTACACACCTGGTTGCCAGATGCGATGGAAGGTCCAACCCCCGTATCGGCCCTCATTCATGCCGCGACCATGGTGACTGCCGGCGTCTTCATGGTCTGCCGCCTGTCACCGATGTTCGAATATGCGCCTTATGCCAAGGACGTCGTTACTATCATCGGCGCGTCGACGGCGTTCTTCGCCGCGACGATCGGCCTCACGCAGAACGATATTAAGCGGGTCATCGCCTATTCGACCTGCTCACAGCTCGGCTATATGTTCTTTGCGGCCGGCGTCGGTGCCTATGGCGCCGCCATGTTCCATCTCTTCACGCACGCTTTTTTCAAAGCACTTTTGTTCTTGTGTGCCGGGTCGGTGATTCATGCCATGTCGGGTGAGCAGGACATGCGCAAAATGGGTGGTATCTACAAGCTCATTCCCACGACTTATGCTCTGATGTGGATTGGCAATATTGCGCTGGCTGGTGTCGGAATCCCGGGTGTGTTCGGCTTTTCTGGTTTCTATTCGAAGGATAGCATTCTCGAATCCGCTTTTGCCGCGCATAGCAATGTCGGCATGTACGCTTTCTGGATCGGCATCATCGGTGCTGTGATGACCGCCTTTTACTCCTGGCGCCTCATCTATATGACCTTTCACAACGAGCCGCGCGCTTCTCATGAAACGATGCATCATGTGCATGAAAGCCCAATAGTCATGCTTGCGCCGCTCTTTGTGCTCGCCATCGGCGCCATCTTTTCCGGCTTCATCTGGCATGAAGGTTTTGTTGGTGCCGAGATGGAGCATTTCTGGGGTGAAGCAATTCACTTTGCCGCCACAAACGACGTGCCGCATCACGCTCATGAGGTTCCGCTCTGGGTAAAGTTACTGCCGCTTGCAGCCGGCATCTTTGGTATTCTTTTCGCAAGTCACGCCTATCTCGTTCAACGCGGCCTGCCGGGCTTCTTCGCCAGTGCATTACGCCCGCTTTATCTGATGTCCTACAACAAGTGGTATTTCGACGAGCTCTATGACGCCATCTTCGTCAATCCAGTGAAGGCACTTGGTCGTTTCCTATGGAAGAAGGGCGATGGTGCCGTCGTTGACGGCGCGGTAGACGGCCTCGGCTGGCTTACTGGCGTGTTCCTTGCTAAGCGCGCCAGCGCCCTGCAATCAGGTTACGTCTACCACTACGCCTTCGTCATGCTGATCGGCATTGTCGCCATGGTCAGCTGGTACATTTTCGCCTTTAAATGAGAGATGTGATGAGCGCCAGCATGCCCATCCTAAGCCTGACAACATTTCTGCCGCTCGTGGGCGCGGCTCTCATTCTCATCTTAAAGGGTGAGGAGAAGGCAGTTGCCCGCAATGCGCGTTATATTGCGCTGTGGACCTCGCTCATCGTTTTCGCTATTTCCCTGGTGATTTGGTTCGAGTTCGACCGTTCCATGGTCGGCTTCCAGTTCGTAGAGAAGGCAGAATGGCTACCGACGCTCAGCATTAATTACCATATGGGCCTCGACGGTATCTCAATGACCTTCGTGCTGCTCTCGACGCTGCTGACGCCGATCTGCATCCTGGCCAGCTGGGAGGCCGTTGAGAAGCGCGTCAAGGAATACATGATCGCTTTCCTCGGCCTCGAAACGCTGATGGTTGGCACATTCTGCGCGCTCGACTTCATCACATTCTATATCTTCTTCGAAGGCGTTCTGATTCCGATGTATCTTATCATCGGTATCTGGGGCGGTCCGCGACGCGTTTACGCGTCGATCAAGTTCTTTCTCTTTACGCTAGCTGGATCGGTGCTGATGCTCCTGGCGATCCTCGCCATGTACTCCATCACAGGCACCTCCGACATACCGACGTTGATGGCCTACAGCTTCGATACCGGTATTCAGAAATGGCTATGGCTGGCGCTTTTTGCCTCTTTCGCCGTCAAAGTGCCGATGTGGCCGGTCCATACCTGGTTACCTGATGCTCACGTTGAGGCACCGACCGCTGGCTCGGTCATTCTGGCTGGTGTGCTGCTGAAAATGGGTGCCTACGGTTTCCTGCGCTTCTCGATCCCGATGCTGCCGGAGGCCTCGGCCTTCTTCACGCCGCTGGTCTATTTCATGAGCGTCGTCGCGGTAATCTACACGTCGCTGATAGCACTGGCGCAGGAGGACATGAAGAAGCTGATCGCTTATTCGTCTGTAGCGCATATGGGCTTTGTCACAGCTGGCATCTTCTCGATGACTCAGCAAGGCCTTGAAGGCGCGCTGTTCCAGATGCTCTCACACGGCATCGTCTCGGGCGCACTTTTCCTGTGCGTAGGTGTCATTTATGATCGGCTCCACACCCGCGAGATCGCCCGTTACGGTGGCCTCGTGCACCGCATGCCGAAATACGCCGTCGTCTTTATGATTTTCACTATGGCGTCGGTCGGTCTCCCCGGCACCAGCGGCTTCATCGGCGAGTTCTTGGTCATGGTTGGTGTCTTCCAGGACAGTACCTGGGTCGCTTTGCTGATTGCGACTGGCGTCATACTTGGTGCCGCTTATATGCTTTGGCTCTATCGCCGCATTATCTTCGGTGATCTGGTCAAGGAAGATCTGAAGACGATGCTGGATCTATCGTTGCGTGAAAAAATCGTGTTCGCACCTCTTTTGGTTCTGGTCTTTTGGATGGGCATCTATCCCATCAGCTTCACCTCGATCTTCGGGCCGACGGTCACTGATTTCATTCAGGATTACGCGCCGCGTATGGAGGCTCAGATGACTGTGGCTCCTGCGGAAGTAACTCAATAAGGCGAGGGCAGTCCCGTTATGACGTTCACCGACCTCAATTTTGATCTCGCCCTACCGGAGATCTTTCTGGCGGTCGCCAGCCTCGTACTGCTTGTCATCGGTGTCTCGCTTGGCGACAAGCGCATGCGCCTCATCGCCTGGGCCAGCGTTGCGTCCCTCGCTGTAGCGATCTTTCTGACAGCGTCGGATCCCAGCAGTGGACTTGCATTTCAGGGGCTATTCGTGGCGGATGGCTTCGCTCGTTTTGCCAAGGTATTGTCGTTCGGCGCAGCAGCGGTTGCGATCATGATGTCGCTCGATTACGCCGAGCGAGAAAACATGGCGCGCTTTGAGCTGCCGCTCCTTATGCTACTGGCATCGCTCGGCATGGCGCTGATGATTTCGGCCAATGATCTTATCTCGCTCTATGTCGGCTTGGAGCTGCAATCGCTGGCGCTCTATGTCGTGGCCGCCATCCGCCGAGATACGGTGAAATCGACCGAAGCCGGCCTCAAATATTTCGTTCTTGGCGCGCTGAGCTCTGGCATGCTGCTCTATGGTTCATCGCTGATCTACGGTTTCACTGGCTCGACCAATTTCTCCGTGCTGTCTAGTGCGCTCACGGGCGATGCTGGGCTCGGCCTCATCATCGGCATCGTGTTTCTCTGCGCCGGCCTCGCCTTCAAGGTATCGGCCGTGCCATTCCATATGTGGACGCCCGACGTTTACGAGGGTGCGCCCACCCCGATCACGGCTTTCTTTGCGGCGGCGCCGAAGGTTGCGGCGATCGCGCTATTCACCCGTGTGCTCATCGGCCCCTTTGGCGACATGGTCGACCAGTGGCAGCAGATCATTATTTTTATATCTATCGCGTCGATGATCCTTGGTGCCGTTGCGGCGATCTATCAGAAAAATATCAAACGCCTGATGGCTTATTCCTCGATTGGCAATATCGGCTACGCGTTGGTGGGGCTGGCGACCGGTACACAAGAGGGTGTCTCTGGGCTGCTGACCTATATGGCGATCTATATCGTCATGACGATTGGTGCCTTCGCCGTCATTCTTTCCATGCGTCGTAGGGGCGTAGCGG